>JAGBGL010000174.1 GCA_017936025.1 Bacillota bacterium
GAGATCCATCCCTGGAATGACTGTAATCAATCCGTCTGACGGAGTTTCTGCAGGCAAACTGCTGGAACAGGCCGTAGCAATGGATGGTCCTTGCTATGTAAGACTGGGAAGAGCAGCAGTTCCTGTATGCTATGATGAAGCAGTTGAAATCGTACTGGGTAAAGGTAACCAGGTACGCGAAGGTAAAGATGTTGCGATCATTGCAACAGGCATCATGGTGAACGAAGCTCTGATTGCGGCAGAAGAACTGGCAGCAGAAGGTATCGAAGCAAGAGTTATCGATATCCACACAATCAAGCCTCTGGATGAAGAAATCATCATCAAGGCTGCGCAGGAATGCGGCAGGATCGTAACAGCTGAAGAACATTCTGTTATCGGCGGTCTGGGAAGTGCTGTAGCAGAAGTTGTTACTCAGAAATCTCCTGTTAAGATGGCTTATGTCGGTCAGAAAGATACATTCGGTGAATCCGGAAAACCTGATCAGCTGAAAGAAAAATACGGAATGACTGCAGCAGATATTGTAGCAGCAGTTAAAGCTCTGTAAATCAAAATAATGAATATAAAGCTCCTTTTCTGAATAGTTTTAAGTAAACTTATTCAGAAGGGAGCTTTTGTTATTGTGGGAAGGATTAATAATGTGAAAATGCCTGCGAAAAAGGGGCTTGTTGTGATGATCTTTATTTTGATTACGGCTGTGGCCGCAGTGATCACATTGCTGGCTTTGGACCGCCATGGAAGTGTCGGATTTACAGTACTCAGCGAGAAAGATATACCGCAGGAGATAGCCGGTGAAGTGATTCCGGAATACCGGTCGCTGGAACGTGCACTGGCATGTATGGTAGATGATAAAGTCTATGTAGTGGTAACAAGAGGAGAAAAACCGGCTTCAGGATATAAAGTGGATATAAGCAGGATGAAGCTGGAAGAAGAAAAAGGCAGACAGCTGCTTGTTGTATATGCTGATTTCTGTGATCCGGATGGAAAGGACAGCATATCACAGGTTCTTACTTATCCTCTGAAAGTTGCTGAAACTGATCTGGAAAAGCTTCCGGATGACATCGAGCTGAGGGTTCAGTACAAAGAATAGAACTGCAGCAAGAACAAATTCTTAAGATACTGTGAAATATGTGGAAAACCGCGATATTCATTGAAAAATATATGATTTTGTAATATACTGTATATAGTTATGTATATGATAATGAAAGGGGCAAAGACACAAATGATTGTTTTTGATCACGTAACAAAGCATTATAAGACAAACATAGGACTTGACGATGTAAGCGTAGAAATAAAAAAAGGTGATTTTGTTTTTCTGGTCGGACCGAGCGGTGCCGGAAAATCAACATTTATTAAACTTATCCTGAAGGAAATCGAGGCGACAGAAGGTTCGATTTTAGTCAGGGGCGAAGATATTACAAAATTCTCCAACCGCAGGGTGCCTGAACTGAGAAGAAATATCGGCATGGTGTTTCAGGATTTCAGACTGCTTCCACGTAAAACAGTATTTGAAAATGTTGCTTTTGCAATGGAGACAGTTCATAAGAAATCAAAAGTTATCAAAAAACAGGTGCCGCAGCTGCTCAGTCTGGTAGGGATTGAATCCAAGGCACAGAAGTACCCGGATGAACTTTCCGCAGGGGAGCAGCAGCGTGTTGCTATTGCAAGGGCGATTGCAAATAACCCTAAGATCCTCATAGCGGACGAGCCTACAGGAAATCTCGACCCGGAAACAGCATGGGAAATCATGATGCTCCTGGAGGAAATCAACCGCAGAGGAACTACTGTCGTTATGGTAACGCATGCGAAAGATATCGTAGACAGAATGGGTAAAAGAGTTATAACTATTGAAAAAGGTAAGATTATCAGTGACAGCATAGGTGCATACAAGCTTGAGCAGGCGTTTGCAGGACACGAAAATATGTCCGATACACTGCAGCACTACCGGACTGATACAATTGTACTGTAGAGGGAGACTTGGAAAATGATAAGACGTTTTGGATATACATTAAAACAGGCTTTTCTGCAGGTCTTCCGTAATAAGGCCATGTCTCTGGCATCAGTATTTGCTATTACGGCAATGCTGCTTATTCTGGGGCTGTTCTTTATGATCGTAGTGAATATCAACACTGCGGCGTCCATGATCGAGCAGGATTATGACTCTATCGAAATATTCCTGCTGGATGAAACTACAGAAGATCAGGCGGATGATCTGATGAAAGACATTAAAGATGAACCCGGGGTTGAAAGTGTGACTTACCGCACAAAAGACGAAGCCCTGATCGAACTGAAATCCAGATGGGGAGACAGCGGTTATCTGCTGGATTCTCTTCAGGAGAACCCGCTTCCGAACTCGATTGTAATACGTATAGACAATCTGGAAGCTGCGGATGATGTGGCGGCAAAGGCACAGACTCTTGAGGGAATTGAAGACGTAAAATACTACAAGGAAACTGTGGACAAGCTCATGAAAGCTACAAATTTCATCCAGCTGTCTGCGGTAATAATCATGGCATTCCTGATTATTGTATCTGTTGTAGTCGTGTCTAATACAATCAAACTGACAGTATTCAACAGATCGAGCGAGATTACGATTATGAAATATGTCGGAGCAACAAACTGGTTTATCAGAGGACCGTTCCTGGTGGAAGGTATTATTATCGGAATACTTTCTGCAGGAGTTTCACTGGGAGTATGTTCACTGGTATACAGTAAAGTTGTGGATCTGATAGGAAAAGATCTGTTTGCGATCATGTCTACGCCGATGGTTCCTATGGATTTCATGGTTGTTAACATGGCATGGATTTTCGGTGCGCTGGGAGTGAGTATTGGTGCATGCGGAAGTATTATCTCAATGAGAAAATTCTTAGATGCATAAAAGGGGAACAGAATGAGAAAAAAATCAACTATTATTCTTGCAGTGCTGCTGATTTTCACAATGGCGTTCAGTACAGCAGGTGTTTATGCAAGAACGCAGGCTGAGATAGATAAAGATAAACAGCAGCAGCAGCAGAAACTGCAGGAAGGAAAAAAGCAGGAGGCAGCTCTTTCTAAAGAGATCCAGAATCTTGAAAAGAGTATCGGGACTCTGGAAAATGAAATCAGTTCCTTGTCCGGAAAAATCCAGGATACAGAAGGAAAGATAAAGACTGCTGAAGAAGAATTGAAGATTGCAGAAGAAAAGGTTGCTGAGCAGAATGAAAATCTGAATGGAAGACTTAGAGCTATGTATAAGAACGGTTCTATCGGATTTCTGGATGTTATCCTGAATTCAGGCAGCATTTCTGAGTTTATTTCAAATATCGAGATGGTCAAAATTATTTACTCCAGTGACCAGGAAGTACTGGAACAGCTGCAGGATGCATTTGACGAAATCGATGCGAAAAAGAAGGAACTGGAAACCCTGCAGGCTCAGATGATAGAGCAGAAGCAGACACAGCTTGATAAACAGACAGCTCTTGAAGCTGATAAAGCGGCTGTAGCGAAGAAAAAAGAAGGCGTAGTGAAAGCTAATGGTGAAATTGAAGACAACATAGCTGCACTCAAGGCTGAGGAAGAATCTATTAAAAATGCCATCAAAAATGACACCAGTGATTCTACAAATAAAGATTACAGCGACGGCGTATTTGCATGGCCTGTTCCGGGACACTCAAAGATCAACTCTGCTTACGGATGGAGAAACTGTCCGTTCCATGGAAGAGAATTCCACAGCGGCATAGATATTGATGCTGACTATGGTGATAAAATTGTTGCGGCTGCTTCCGGTACGGTTATTCTGTCCAGATATAACGGCAGTTACGGTTACTGTATAATTATCAGCCATGGCGGCGGATTGTATACTTTATATGCTCATAACAGCAGCCTGCTGGTAAAATCCGGTTCATATGTAAGCAAAGGTCAGCAGATTGCAAGAGCAGGATCCACGGGGAACTCAACTGGCGTACATCTCCATTTCGAAGTTCGTAAAGGCGGAAACAGCTACGGTAATCACACTAATCCATGGAATTATTTATAAGGAAAGTGAAATATGCAGAATATTAATCCGGTAATTATTGAGCTTCTCCGCAGAAGAGGCTTCAGTGATATTTCCGAGATAAACGAATTTTTAGCATCAAAACCAAAGAAAACTTATGATCCATTCCTGCTTCCAGATATGGAAGCGGGGGTGGATTTAATATTAGATGCCATAAAACATAAACATAAAATCTGTATCTACGGTGATTATGATGCAGACGGGGTCACATCTGTATGCATTCTGATGGAATTTTTAGGGTATCTTACGGATAATATAGAATATTATATACCTCTCAGAATAGAGGAGGGGTATGGCCTCAACAAAGATGCTGTGCGCAGTATCCATGCAGGAGGAGCAAAACTTCTGATAACTGTTGACTGCGGCAGTGTATCATATGAAGAAGTGAAGCTTGCAAAGGAACTGGGGATGGATGTGCTCGTAACGGATCATCACAGCATAACTGATGTACAGGCCGACTGTCTTATGATCAATCCAAAGAGAAAAGACTGTGTTTATCCGTATAAAGACCTCGCAGGGTGCGGAGTTGCATTCAAACTGGCACAGGCAGTGCAGAAAAAGGCAGATATTCCAAAGAATGTGCTGAACAGGGCTCTTGACCTGGTGGCACTGGGGACTATTGCCGATGTGGTGCCTCTTTTAGATGAAAACCGGACTATGGTCAAGCATGGCATGAATATTATAAGCAGCGGGCACAGACCGGGAATGGCAGCACTTATAGAAGGAATTTCATTTGACAGACAGAAGCTCAGATCTGATCAGATCGCTTTCGGTCTCGCACCTCATATCAATGCGGCAGGGCGTATGGGAGATGCCGGTGTTGCAGCCGAAGTTATGCTGGAAAAAGATCCTTCAGAAATAAGGAAGCATGTGCAGCAGCTGATACAGTATAACCGTGACAGAAAGAACATACAGGACAAAGCGTTTGACGAGTGTGTTCAGATAGTAGAAAGGGCATACCTTGACAAACCGATCCTTGTGCTGTTTATGGAAAATATCCATGAAGGTATTGCAGGGATTGTAGCAGGGAAGCTCAAGGAAAAATATGAACGTCCTGTTATTCTTGTAACAGCGTCGGGCGAAAACCTGAAGGGTACAGGCAGAAGTATTCCGGGAATCAATCTGTACGAACTGCTTCACACATATGAAGACCTGTTTTTTAAATTCGGAGGCCATGCAGGTGCATGCGGGTTTTCAATGAAAAAAGATAACCTTGAAAGACTTACCGATTTTCTGGAAGCGGATATCAATGCAAGACTTGCATCTGATCCTGAACTGCTCAGTATACCTGTCAGTGCAGAGATGGAGCTGGAAGGCGAGCAGATCACACTTGAACTGGCACAGGCCATCGATCTTATGGCGCCGTTTGGAAGCAGCAATCCTAAACCGAACTTCCTGCTGGAGCAGGTGGAAATTCTGAAAGCAGCACCTATGGGTGATGGAAGACATGCAAGATTCACAGCGATGTGTTCAGATGGATTCACTATTGAATGTGTACTGTTCGGGAAGGCTCAGGATTTTGAAGAACTGCTGTACGGCGGTTACACAGTCGACCTTGTAGGAACTGTTGACTGGCAGGAGTGGCGCGGCCGGAAACGTGTACAGTTTACAGTAGAAGATATAAAGTAGTTGGAAAGGAAAAAAGATGACAGAAGGCAGTAGAAAACCGTTAAAATATATCGTGCTGGGATTTCTTGCCGGCATGGCGGCCGCGTTCGGGATAATGATCATAGTAATGACCGGATTTGGACCCGGACCGGCGGTGATTTCCGGAAGCACATATGATTACTATAAGCAGCTGGACGAAAGATATTCAAAACTCAATACTATATATGATGAAGTAATGACAAGCTATTACATCGAACCTGATGAAACAGCAATGCAGGAAATGATGTACAAAGGACTGATCGCAGGATTAGAGGATCCATATTCCGCCTATATGACTGCTGAAGAATATAATTCATATGAGGAAAGCATCACAGGAGAATTTGAAGGTATCGGGATAGTATTTTCAACTGACAATGACGGTAACTATACAGTAATACAGGTATACAAAGATTCCCCGGCTGATAAGGCAGGACTGAAAAGCGGAGACCTGCTGCTGAAAGCTGACGGAAAATATTATGATACTATGGAAGAAATGTCAGCACATATAAAAGGTAAGGCAGGAACTATTGTCAAGCTGACTTATTCCAGGGACGGTAAAGAAAATACAGTGCCGATAAAGAGAGATAAAATTGTGAGTCAGACAGTAGAAAGCAAACTGCTGGATGATAATATCGGCTATATCGCCATTACCGGGTTCGAAGGCCATACCGGCGATGACTTCCAAAAGGCGCTTGATGAAATGGAAAAGAAATCTGTCAGCGGACTGGTCATTGACCTGCGTGATAACGGAGGCGGAACAGTAGCGACATGCCTTGAAGTTACTGACGCTCTGATGGGAGAAAGTGTGATAGTTTCCATGGAAGACAGATACGGCAACAGTGAAGAGTATACTTCTGATAAGGAGACTACAAAACTGCCGTATGTTGTGCTGGTTAACGAGAATTCTGCAAGTGCAGCAGAAATCATGGCTGCGGCAGTAAAGGATAATACGGATAATCCTGTTGTAGGAACGACGACTTTCGGAAAGGGTATCGTTCAGATGTCAAGCGAACTTGATGACGGAAGCGCGTTGAGACTGACAATAATGCAGTACTTTTCTCCGGACGGAACAGTGATCCATAAAAAAGGTGTAAAACCGGATTTTACAGTAAAAAACAATGGTGATATAGATGTTCAGCTGCAGAAAGCAATAGAACTTCTTAAGAAATAATATAGAACACAATAAACGGGCTGCCTGAAAGCAGCCCTTTTTCAGTATAATAAAAGCTCTGCAGTATTCTGCAGAGCCGGTTGAAATATTTATTATCTCATTATGATATATACCATATATGCTGCGTAGAGAATGATGTAGAAAATACCCCATTTTCTTGTGATGTGTCTGTTTTTTAAACATGGGATCATTACGAGTATGCTTGCTAATGTATCAAATGCGGCATCGTATACACTGTTCATTTCTACGCTTACAGGATGAATTGTAACGGAAAGTCCAAGTACAAACAGGATATTGAACAGGTTGGATCCGATAACATTTCCTATTGCGATGTCTGTTTCACCTTTGACAGCTGCAGTTACGCTTGTCACCCATTCAGGGAGAGATGTTCCGATGGCAACAATAGTAAGGCCCACCAGTGTTTCGTCGATACCGAAAGATGTTGCGATAGAGCTGGCACTATCTACTACCAGATCTCCGCCGAAAATGATACCGGCAAGACCTATTACGGATAACACGATGCTCTTTGGCAGGTTAACTTTTTCAACCTTTTCTTCATTATGAGTTGCAGGGTTTGCAAGAGCTTTGCACACCATGTTTATGATGAAATACGCGAATAAAGCAAGGAAGATAATACCCTCTATTCTTGAAAAATGCAGGTCAGGCTGATTGCCGACGCTGATAAGGGCAAATGCGGCGAACATTACAACTGCGATTATTGAGAGCGGGAATTCATCTTTTATTGTTTCTTTCTGTACAGGGCAGGCTTTAATTATGGAAGCAAAACCAAGTACCATTAGCAGGTTAAAAATGTTGGAACCAAGTACGTTGCCGACTGCGATACCGTTGTTTCCTGCCAGTGCGGCAGTGATACTTACAGCTGCTTCCGGAGCGCTTGTTCCCATTGCAACGATGGTGAGTCCTATTATGATAGACGGAATTTTAAAAAATCTTGCAATTGCAGAGCTTCCATCCACGAAAAAGTCAGCACCTTTTACCAGTAAAACAAAGCCTGTTATTAATAAAATGTAATCCATAAATATGTCCTTTCACTAAATCGTATAAAAGAAATTTTAATGTGGCAGTAATCATTTGTCAACTCATTACTTTGCTGTCTTTTTACTGTCACACTTTAAGCTGTGAAAGTGAAAATTGTTGACTGGGACACTATCTGCGTATTATAATTATCGTAACAGTCCGGATTATATGAAAGACTGTATTTTATAGGAAAGAGGTACGGTTAAATGTCCTACGAATCTAAGTTTAAACGTGAAGATATCGATGAATTGTTTCAGGCTATCCTGATGCTGGAAGACGAAGAAGACTGCTACCGTTTCTTTGAGGATATCTGTACGATCAATGAGATACATTCCATTGCTCAGAGACTGCAGGTTGCAAAGCTGTTATCTGAAAAGAAGACTTACAGCGAGATCGAAGAAATCACAAAAGCATCTACAGCCACTATCAGCCGTATCAATAAATGTCTGATATACGGTTCCGACGGATATAAGAGAATTCTGGAACGTATGCAGGAACGCTAATAATAAAAAATGAACAAGATACAGCGGAACGGAATGTTCCGCTGTTTTGGAGTGCAGAATGTATTTATTCATTTGTGAAAATTATAAGGACCGGGGCACAACAGATGAACTGGTCAATATATCGCTGGAAGCATTCATTGCAGAATCCGGGTTTGATGCAGACGGCAGTTCCCGGGAAATACTCAGGACGGAAAAAGGAAAACCTTATTTTAAAGAGCTGCCTGTGCAGTTTTCTGTAAGCCATACCGGGGATGTATGGGTGTGCCTGATGACGGCAGGAGATAAACCTGTCGGCGTTGATATCCAGGCCGTAAGAGACTACAGTTATGAGAAGATCGCTGCAAGATATTATACGCAGGCAGAGCAGCGTCTGGTCCGGGAGCATGGAGCTGATGAGTTTTTCAGGATATGGACGTGTAAAGAAGCCTATGCTAAATATACCGGCAGGGGCCTTGGAAGCTATTTGAAGGATGCTTCCACTATATATAATAAAGAAGTGGAATTTGCAGAAATAAAAATCAGTGACGGTATCAAAGGTGCCTGCTGTATCAAGGAGAAAAAAGATTTATGGGTAAGAATGATTTGACAAAGGCATACGTAGCAGCAGTATTTTTCTCGTTTTTAGTGGGATTTTCGTTTCTGTGGATCAAGCTGTGTATTCCGTATGCGGACAGCCTACATATACTGGCACACAGATTCAATTTTGCACTGCTGACACTGATACTGGTAATAGTATTTAAAATCGCGAAAGTGGATCTTAAAGGCAAACCGAAGAAGAATCTGATGATTACAGCCGGATGCTATGTGGGCTTTATGTTTTTCCAGGTAATCGGCATGTACTTTGCGACTTCCATCGAAGGCGCGATCATTTTTGCGGCTATTCCGGTAATGGTACAGATAATCGCAGCTGTATTCCTCGGTGAGAAAACGACCTGGAGGCATAATGTGTTTGTGGCAGTCAGTGCGTGTGCGCTGATCATTATGGTTATTCTGGGAAGCAGCGATATTTCCGTAGATCCTTTCGGAACTGTCATGCTGTTCCTTTCCAGCATATGCATGGCTCTGAGCAATGTATTTATGAGATATGTGAGAAATCAGTATAAGCCGATCGAAATTTCAACAGCGATCATCGTGATGGGTACGGTAGTGTTCAATCTGATGTTTATTATAAAGGGAATGTTTGCAGGAAATGAAATCGGATATTTCGAACCATACAAGAATATAGAATTCATTATAGGTATGGTTTATCTGGGGTCCGGATGCATCCTGGTTTCTGCACAGATCATGGCATATATGCAGAGTAAACTGCAGGCAGCTAAGGCCTCCATTTTCAGTAACGTATCTACAGCGATAACGATTGTTGCAGGTGCACTTATTCTGGGGGAACCTCTGAGAGAATATCACATTATCTGTACTGCATTTATTATCGCAGGCGTTGTTGGTCTGAACTTTTTCGGCAATAAAGGAGGCATGAAGAATGAAGTTTCAGTTTCTAATGGAAAATAAGACAGACAGAGACGGGTTTGTTGCAGAGCACGGACTGTCAGTATATATAGAAGCACATGGAAGAAAGATACTGTTTGATACAGGGGCTTCCGGATTGTTTTTAAAGAATGCGGAAAAACTAGAAGTGAAGCTGGAAGAAGTGGAAGACCTGGTGATCAGTCATGGTCACTATGACCATACAGGCGGCGTTCCGGCATTCTGTGAGATCAACAAGATCGCCCCGGTATATGTTCATGAAAATGCTTTTTATGAGAACTTCAGCCTGAATGAGAACGGGGAGCGCTCCATGGACAGCATCCAGTGGACAGACC
>JAGBGL010000175.1 GCA_017936025.1 Bacillota bacterium
AATACTCTATCTGTTCCATCACCTGCATAACGTGCAAATTTGATATCTGCATTTGTTCCGCAAGTGTAAGTCCCCATCAGTTCACCCTGAACCGATGAGTCTATGCTGAGACCTTTCATGGTATCAGCTGTGTGATATTCGTTAGCTCCGTATCGGTACAGCTGAGCTGTTCCGCCGGAACCCGCACCTTTGATAGTTACGGTGATATTGTCTGCATCCGCTTTTGCACTCATAGGCGCTGCTGCCGCTGCCACAATATCATTATCACCGGCACCTGCGGCAGGTTCTGCCGCAAATGCCAGTGATGGTGTAAATGCTATACAAGTTGTAATTACCAGTGCGAGAGCTAACAGTTTTCTGAAAGTCATTTTTCTCGCCATAGTGTTACCTCTTTTTTATTTTGCAACATTGAAGATACTCATTGCTGCAGCTTCGGAAATCAGTTTTGTTCCGCCCAGAACTACGCCGGAAACAATGTTGTTTGCCTTTGTATATTCTTTAGCAAAAGTGTCATTATTAGCTGCAGTCAGGATCAGTGGAGCATCCATGCTCATTGCAAGTACTCCTCCTGCCAGACCGTCAGGGAAGTTGAGACCGTAAGTCATAACTGCAGCCTTTGGATTTTCGAAGAATTTTTCTGCGAATTTAACAGAAGTTTCAAATCTGTCTTTACCGCTGATTCTTTCAGTTCCGCCAAATGCTCTGATGGAATCTTCCAGAGTATTACTGATTGCAACAGTTCCTCCGAGGATGTAGTATTTCTTATCTTTCAGTCCTCCCATGAATTCTTTCTGTTTAGTATCCAGAGTGCTGCCTACCAGCAGGATAGCCTTGCCGGAAGCAGATGCAGATAAGCTGTCTGCAAAGTTAGTGCCTGTGCAGACCAGAACATCTTTACCTTCTACACCGGCTTCCTGCAGGATTGCCAGGTTAGTTTCATATCTGTTCTTACCTGCCAGTCTTGCAATCTTGATATTTTCGCTGTCAATATATGTATTGAATTTTGCAGGAACTGCTACTTCACCGCCGAGGATATAGATAGTTCCTTCGTCTTTCAGATTTGCTTTAGCATACTCTGCAACTTCTTTCATTACTGCATCGCTCTTTCCATTGATCAGCAGGATAGGAGCATTCTTTACTTTAGCCAGATATGTTCCGGATAAAGCGTCTGCGTAATCCATGCCGCTTGCAATAATGATGTTTTCAAACTTTTCAACTTCCAGAGTTTTCTTCAGCTGTTCAGCTGCTTCCAGTGCAGTGTCAAATCTGTCGTTACCTGCAACACGTCCATTTTCTTCAGTGTATGGAGGTAATGGTTTTTCTACTTTTTCAGCATAGTCGCCGCCGCATACTTCACATTTCTGTGTAATTACGCCGTCAACTTCTTCACCTGCTTTGAATTCGCAGTCTTCTGTAACGATGCCGCAAACCTGACCGTCGTATTCACGTACGCAGATTCCGCTGTGAGTTTTTGTTTCTGCATCATATGTCCATTCTTTAACATCATGGCCAAGAGCTGGAATGTTTTCGAATACAGTTTCTTCTGCACCTTCATACAGAACTTCTCTTACACCCGGCTGAGTACATGTAGGTGCTTTATGGATTGTTTCAGAAACTACAGGATCTCTTTCGCCTTCAACTGTTACGTAAGAGATAATTCTAATGTCGTTATAAGCGCCATTACCGAAGATAATTACTGTATAATCTCCAGCTTCCAGAGCACCCAGATTCCATTCGCCGTCTTCCAGGTCATACAGATAGTGCCATCCAATTGACAGGTCTGCAAAGTTTGCATCAGCACCAACTTTACCTTCATAGTAAGCGACCCATGCACTTCCTGTACCTTCTGTAGAAGAAGTAACTTTAAGAACTACGTCTTCGCCTTCTGCAACTGTTACATCTTCATCATAAGCCATTGTTTTATCGTTGATTGCTAACTCGTAAGTTGCAGTGGAAGTATCCATATCGATATAGATATCTTTTGTTGCAAGAACATTATTGTATCCGCTGTCCCCGAACAGTACCAGTGTATATTCACCAGTTACTGTAGCTTCAACACTTGAAGATTCCTGTGCATATTCAGCACTGAAGATATTTACTTCTTTACCGTTCAGGTCAACACCTGCTTCCTGATCTACAACATAATACCAGAAGTGAGAAACTTTTCCGCCTGCATTAGGATTATATTTGTCACCTTTTTTGTATAGGCCAACCCAGGACTGGTTGTTTTCACATTTGGCTGTAACCAGAATCTGATCGTCTGCTGTGTAGCTGTCTTTGTCGGAGCTTAACAGAGTATCAGCGTAGGAACCTTTACAGTATTTACATGTGAATGTTGTTGTTCCATTGTCAAATACTGATTCGAATTCACATGCCTCTGTACCGTTCTTTTCACAATTATCATGTTTTGTACAAACTTTTTTGTGAGTTTTAGCTTCAGCATCATAGTCTGTGTATGTGTAAGCATGAGATTCTAAATAGGATCCGCCGCATACTGTACATGTGAATCTTGTCTGGTTGCCTTCTGCAACGCCTGCATCCCATGTACATTTTTCATTTGTTACGACATGTTCATCATTTTTCTGGCAAACACCGGAGTGAGTCAGAGTTTCTTCATCAAATGTCCATGTGTAGTCATGTTTGATTGTGATATCTGTATATGCAATAACAGAGAATCCGTCATTCGCACATAAATACAGTCTGTATTCTCCGTCTTCTACAAGATCGCCTCTAGAACCTGTCTGATTCCAGTTTGCGTCATAGATGTTAAATGTACTGCCTATTCTGCTTGGATAATCATAGTAGAAAGATACCGGATCAGATGCAGCATTAGGCGTTTCACCTTTTTTGTACAGTCCTACCCAATCTTTCGCACCATAGTCATAATCTACAGTTATGTTAATAGGTTCACCGAAATCATAAACTTTCTTGTCTGTGGAGATAGGTGCTGCATCATAAGTGTAGCCGCAGAACTTACAAGAGTAAACTGTTCCTCCCATATCGTCTTTGCTCTTCATGAAAGTACATTCTTCTGTTCCGTTACTTTCACAATCTTTATGTGCAGTACATGTTTTCACGTGAGTTTTTTCGCCTTCATTCTGTTCATATGTATAGCTGTGTGCGTCTACATAGGAACCGTTACATACTGTACAAGTGTATTTAAAGCCACCATCTACAGCTTCGCCTTCTCCAAAGGTACAAGCTATCGGTCCATCTACATCCTCCGCATGTTTTTCATTTGTACAAACACGGGAATGCGTTTTTGTTGCCGCATCAAATTTCCAGTCACCATAGTTGTGCTGAATTTCAATCTCAACAGAAGAAATAACTGTGTATCCATCATTAGCAAACAGATATACAATATAAGTTCCCGGTTCTACAACCTGTCTCTGGTTATCGCTTGCAACCACATCATACAGATTATGAGTGCTGCCTTTAACGCTTGGATAGTAGTAGTAGAATGATCCCAGCCCAGGTGTGCCAGGAACTTCACCTTTCTTGAATAAAGCAACCCAGTCTTTTTCTGCATATTTTGTACCTACAGTTACATTGATTGCTTCACCAAAGTCATAAACCTTTTTATCTGTGGAGAGTACATCTACTGTATAAGAACCCTTACAATCTTTACATGTATATGTAACTTTATCTCCATTCTGTTCACCGTTATTGAAGATACATGCTTCTGTGCCATTAGCATCACAGTTTTCATGCTTCTGACAAACTTTTGTATGAGTTTTGTCTGCTTCATTGAAAGTGTATTCAAAATCATGAGATTCTACATAAGAACCCTTACATACAGTACAAGTGTATTTTGTGCCGTTTTCAACTGCTACGCCATCATCAAAAGTACAGTTCTTAGTCTCTGTAACATCAGCATGACCCGTACATGCACGTTTATGAGTTTTGCTTCCTTCATCAAAGACCCATTCACCGTACTGATGTGCAATAGTTATATCTACGCGGTCTATAATTTCATAGCCATTATTTTCCAATAAATATATTGTATACTCGCCCGCTTCTGTCACCTCTGTCTGATGATGTTGCCCATAGATATTGCTCGTATAACCTGCAGATTTTGGATAGTAATACTCAAAAGAAGTTCCACTCACGCCTGGAATTGAATCTTTCTTATAAAGTGCCACCCAATCGGCAGAACCACATTCATATCCATTCACAGTTACATTTATTGCTTCATCAAAGTCATAAGAAGTTTTATCTGTTGAAAGGAAATCTCCTCTGCCCTCTGATACTGTAATTGTAATGTTTACAGCTTTATCAATATTGTATCCACCATCTTGGAACAGTACCACTTTATAATTTCCAGCAGTCAACTGAGCATCCCTACTGTTTGTTGTTCCACTAAAAATATTCTTCGCAGTTCCATCCAGGCCATCATACCAATAGAATGAACTTACGTCATTCGGGGATTCGTCTGCTTTGTATAAACCTACCCAAGCGCTACTATTAGGTGATGATGCACTAACCATAATTGGTTCACCATACACATAAGTAGTCTTGTCCGTAGTAATTGTCGATTCGCTTGCTGCATGTACCTGCCACATATTGACCGGCATTGCAGTAACGATCAACAACGTAATAAGCAGCACGGATATAAATCGAGCCGCTCTAGATTGCGTTACGATGTTACTCATATCGTAATTCCTCCTTTTTCTGAATAAAATATATTAGCCATGCTATAATAAATACTAATTATATATAGCATTTTAATTATACAACTTTTAAGCTGTTCTCACAACCTCGAAAACCATTTCTGCACACCATTTCTTGTTGAAAATTCAACATTTTTGTAGCATTTTATGGCAACTCCTTTTTATGCGCATACACTTCCTTTTATTCACAAAAAAAGAACTGCCGCAGGACAGTTCTTTTCATCTCGTTCTGATTTTTTCATCATTATTCAGCGAATACAAAGTCGATCTCACGGCTGTCAATGCTGACGCCGTCTACACCTATACGGACCTTCTGGCCCAGCATGTATTTCTTTCCGGTGCGTTCGCCTATCACGCAGTATTTATCGGGCACATGAACATAATAGTCGTCCCACAGAGAATCCAGCCTGATCATACCCTCAATAGTATTTTCCAGTTCAACGTAAATTCCGAATCCGGTAACGCTGCTGATGACACCGTCGAATTCCTCGCCGATATGATATGACATATACTCGGCCTTCTTCATCTTCTCGACTTCCCGTTCCAGCGCGATCGCATGCCGCTCAGTCTGAGATGACTGGTCCGCTGCATACACAGCCTTTCTGCGGAAGCGCTTCATCGTCTTTTCATTCAGCTGCCCGTGCAGGCTTGCCTTGATGATACGGTGGATCATCAGGTCAGGATATCTTCTGATCGGTGATGTGAAATGGCAGTAGTACTTCAAAGCCAGACCGAAGTGGCCCTGGCAGTCGATTCCATAGTACGCCTTCTGCATCGCTCTCAGCATCACGGTGTTGATGACATTTTCGTAGCTCTTGCCCTTTACATCTTCAAGGATCTTGCTCAGTGTTTTCGGATGGACGTTTTCCGCAGAGCCCTTGAACGTCAGGCCGAAGCCATTCAGGAAGCTCTTGAATTCCTGCATTTTTTCAGGTGCAGGTGCTTCATGGATACGGTATACGAACGGCACTTCCATCCAGTAAAAGCGTTCCGCTACGGTCTGATTTGCCAGCAGCATGAATTCTTCGATGAGCTTGTTAGCTGTACGGCGCTCCGCGATGTCGATACTGTGCGGGATGCCCTGTTCGTCCAGTGAAATATATGCTTCGTCGAAGTCGAAGTCAAGGCTTCCACGTGTCTCTCTCTTTTTCCGCAGTATCTTTGCCAATTCGTCCATCTTAAGAATATCGTCGTAGATATCCCTGTACTGTTCAATCAGTTCTTTATCACCGTGTTCAAGCATGTCGGATACATCGGTATATACCATTCTGGCTTTTGAGTGGATAACGGCCTCGTAGATGTCATGGCCTACCACATCGCCATTAGGCGATATTTCCATATCCACTGAAAGCGTCAGTCTGTCCTCGTCCGGATTGAGGCTGCAGATGCCGTTTGACAGGCGCTTTGGAAGCATTGGGACCACCTGGTCTATCAGATACACGCTGTTACCGCGTTTTAAAGCTTCCTGGTCCAGTTCGCTCTCGTCCTTCACATAATGCGTTACATCAGCAATATGGACGCCTAACAGGTAATTGCCATTAGGCAATATGTCTACTGATACCGCGTCATCAAAGTCTTTTGAGTCTGCGCCGTCTATTGTGATTATCGTTTTATCACGCAGATCACGGCGGCCGGCTATATCTTTTTCAGTTACGCCCGCCTTGCTTACTGCTTTGGCTTCCGCATTTACGCGGCTCGGGAATCTGTCGTTCAGTCCCTCACTGCGGAGCAGTGCTTTGATGTCCCCGCCGGGTTCATCTCTGCGGCTTATTATCTCTGTGATTTTTCCTTCTGCGTTGTTCTTTTTATCAGGGTATTTTGTGATCACGGCAACTACCTTGTCGCCGTTCTGCGCCTTGCCGAAGTCCGCCTTTCTTACGAAAAGGTCTTCTCCTCCCTTCTTTCCCTCAGGAACTACGAAGCCGAATTTCTTGCTTTTCTGGAATGTGCCTACGACTTCTGTCGTCTTGCGCTCGAGGACTTTTACTATTATCCCTTCTCTGGAGCTGCCCCAGAGTGCTTCCGGAATAAGGTCTACTGCTACGATATCACCGTCCATCGCACCGCCCATACTGCGTCCCGCGATATAAATATCAGATTCATCATCTTCAGTTATAACAAAGCCAAAGCCCCTTTTGTGCTTTGACAGTGTGCCTGTTATAACAGGTCTTTTACTCTTCTTACTCATATGTATATTTTATCACATAGCAGAAGGAAAACCAGCGTTTTCTGACGCTGGTTTTTCTGCTTTGGACACTTGCAGCCGCCTGTTTGTATTTGAGCCGAAACGTTTCGTAACGGCAAGGTTCAGCAGCTACTGGTTCATGTTTTTTGTTTCGTCTTTTGTGTTGTCAGTGTTCTTTTTAACGTCATTATTGTTATTGCCGTTGTCGCTTCCGTCTACCAGATCCTTGGCATCATCTGCCAGTTCGTCTACTCCGTCACGTGCAGCATCACCCATGTCATCCACACCTTTTTCAGTCTCATCTACAACACCGTCATTCTGTTCCGTGATAGTGTTATTGTCTGTCATTCCGTTGTCTTTGTCATTTTCACCGCAGCCAACAAATGTGAATACTGATAATGCCAGCATCATAGCTAATACAAATGCTGATTTTTTCAAAAAAATCACTCCTCTCTGCAAATTTTCTCAATATAGTATCTGCAAACGAGGAGTTTTTTATAAATTCACTGAGTTGTGAATTTATGGATTGCATTTTTATGCCCACGATTAACATTCTGCTTTTTCACAGTACTTGTTTGCAAACACATATCACTGTGTCGCAATTCGTTTGCAAACTTCAACTGATTTTCCATCTAAAAGGTGCAATTTTTTTAATATACATGTGTTTTTCGTCAACATTAACATAAAATGTTCCATTTGTTAATTTGTATTGTCATTTTTTTGTTTACAATTCACCATTTGCCCAGGCATGTTTGCAAACACATATCGGAAGCTGAGAGTTTGTTACAAATAATGATTCACCAAATAAAAAAGGACAAGTCCGACAGGACTTGTCCTAAAATTTTTAATTAAATTGCGGAAGAATTGCACTGCAGCTAAAGCTGCGCAATTCTCGCGGCTAACCTGCGCGCCGTATCAAAGATACGGGCAGGTCATGCTACAGGATTCCGCCGATGGATACGAACAGTGGTGCGAATACTACTGCTACGATAGTCATCAGTTTGATCAGGATGTTGATGGAAGGACCGGATGTATCTTTGAATGGGTCACCAACAGTATCGCCGATTACAGTTGCAGCGTGAGTGTCGGAACCTTTTCCGCCGTAGTTTCCTTCTTCAACGAATTTCTTAGCGTTATCCCATGCGCCGCCAGCGTTAGCCATCATCAGAGCTAACAGTACACCAGCAGCCAGAGCACCAGCCAGCAGACCGCCCAGAGCTTCAACGCCCAGAACGATACCTACAGCCAGAGGAGCGATAATAGCCAGCAGACCAGGAGCAACCATTTCTTTCAGAGCAGCACCTGTGGAGATGTCTACGCATCTAGCATAGTCAGGTTTTGCAGTACCTTCCATAACGCCAGGGATTTCTCTGAACTGTCTTCTAACTTCTTCGATCATCTGGTTAGCAGCTTTGGATACGGAGTTCATTGTCATAGCAGAGAACAGGAATGGCAGCATAGCACCGATGAACAGGCCGATGATTACCATTGGATCCAGTAAGCTGATAGCTGTCAGGTTTGCAACCTGAGAGTAGGAAGCGAACAGAGCCAGAGCTGTCAGAGCAGCGGAACCGATCGCGAAACCTTTACCGATAGCAGCAGTTGTGTTACCAACAGCGTCCAGTTTGTCAGTGATTTCTCTAACTTCTGGTGGCAGTTCGGACATTTCTGCGATACCGCCGGCATTGTCGGATACAGGACCGTAAGCGTCTACTGCTACAGTCATACCAGTTGTGGACAGCATACCTACTGCAGCCAGAGCGATACCGTACAGACCTGCGAAGCCGTTAGCTACGAAGATACCTACAGCGATCAGGATGATTGGCCACAGTGTGGACATCATACCAACGCCCAGACCGGAAATGATTGTTGTTGCAGCACCAGTCTGAGACTGTTTTGCAATTTCTTTAACGGATTTGTAGTCTCCGGAAGTGTAGATTTCTGTGATCTTACCGATAGCGATACCTACAGCCAGACCTGCGATGATAGCGATAGCGCAGTTGAAGCTTCCCAGCATAGCTTTGGACAGAACCAGAGCAGCGATTACTACGATGATACCGGAGATGTATGTTCCCATGTTCAGAGCGTTAGCAGGGTTGGAACCTTCCTTACCTTTAACGCAGAAGATACCGATAACGGATGCAATGATACCGATAGCAGCCAGCAGCAGTGGGAATACGGAACCAACTACTGGGTCCAGTTCAAATGCAGGACCGAATGTTGGTGTTACATGCGGAATAATTACAGCCAGTGTGATAGCGGATACGATGGAACCTACATAAGATTCGAACAGGTCGGATCCCATACCAGCAACGTCACCTACGTTGTCACCTACGTTGTCAGCGATTACAGCAGGGTTTCTTGGGTCGTCTTCAGGGATACCAGCTTCTACTTTACCTACCAGGTCAGCACCAACGTCAGCAGCTTTTGTATAGATACCGCCGCCTACACGTCCGAACAGAGCCATGGAGGATGCACCCAGGGAGAATCCTGTGATAACATCAGCAGCATCGATGCCCAGAATTACGAAAATCAGACCGCAGCCCAGCAGACCTAAACCTGCTACGCACAGACCCATTACAGCACCGGATCTGAATGCAACTTTCAGAGCTTTGTTCATTCCGCCTTCGAAAGCAGCTGCTGCAGTTCTTACGTTACCTTTAGTAGCAACGTTCATACCGAAGTAACCAGCCAGTACGGAGAACAGTGCACCGAATACATACAGAATACCGGATGTCCAGCTGATGAAGAATCCGATCAGCAGGAACAGTACAACGATTACGATAACCATTGTCTTGTACTCTCTCTTTAAGAAAGCCATCGCACCTTCATGAATAAAGCCTGCGATTTCTTTCATTCTATCGTTGCCTGCGTCCTGTTTGCTGATCCAAGATGTCAGAACAAACGCAACTACAAGACCAATCACAGCAGCGATAGGAGCAATAATTGCTAAATTCATAATAATGATACCTCCTCTCACTTTTAACGCATCATAAGAGGTGCCTGTGACACCTCTTAACTAAAAGTGAATATGCAATAAAAAATTAAAAACAAAACTAAAAACTAATCGCTAATCCTTAGCCTTCCATCATAACGAGAATAAGAGACAGTACGATGAACAGGATCGCTGCAACAGAAGAAATCTTCTGCAGTATACCTTCGTACCCTCTGCCTTTTTTCTTTCCGAACAGCTGCTCTGCGCCGCCGCCGATAGAGCCGGATAAACCTGCACTGTTACTGGACTGCATCAGGATGCTGCCGATCAGAATAATACTTGCAATTGCCAGTACTACCATGAGAAATGTCTGCATTTTCTTACCTCCTTACAAATTAACTCCTAGATTCTAACACAAACGTCACCAAAAATCAAGGAATTTTGACCCCAATTGAATCATATTATCTCAACAATGTGAAACGGACAAAATCGTCCGTTTCACATGTCAAATTAGTTATTCTGCTGCGCTATGTGCGCTTTAAAATCCACTATTTCAGGTTGTAGAATGCATCGTTACCTGCGTACTGAGCGGATCCGTCCAGGATCTCTTCGATTCTCAGCAGCTGGTTGTACTTAGCGATACGGTCAGTTCTGGACAGGGAACCTGTCTTGATCTGTCCTGCATTCAGACCAACTACGATATCAGCGATAGTTGTATCTTCTGTTTCACCGGATCTGTGGGAAACAACTGCAGTGTAACCTGCTTTTTTAGCCATTTCGATAGCATCGAAAGTTTCTGTCAGCGTACCGATCTGGTTAACTTTGATCAGGATAGAGTTACCGATTCCTTTTTCGATACCTGCAGCCAGTCTTTCAGTGTTAGTTACGAACAGGTCGTCACCAACCAGCTGAACTTTCTTGCCCAATTTTTCTGTCAGCAGAGCCCAGCCTTCCCAGTCGTCTTCAGCCAGACCGTCTTCGATGGAGATGATTGGGTATTTGCCGCACAGCATTTCATAGTATTCAACCATTTCAGCAGCTTTTCTGCTAACGCCTTCGCCTGTCAGGTTGTAGATGTCTGCTTCTGCATCATAGAATTCGGAAGCAGCTACGTCCAGAGCGATCTTAACGTCGTCGCCAGGTTTGTATCCTGCTTTTTCGATAGCTTCGATGATAACCTGGATAGCTTCTTCGTTAGTAGCAAGGTTTGGAGCGAATCCGCCTTCATCACCAACTGCAGTATTCATGCCTTTTGCTTTCAGTACAGCTTTCAGGCTGTGGAATACTTCTGTACCCATTCTCAGAGCTTCTCTGAATGTAGGAGCTCCTACAGGCATGATCATGAATTCCTGGATGTCAACTGTGTTGTCAGCGTGGGATCCGCCGTTCAGAATGTTCATCATTGGTGTTGGCAGAACTTTGCCGTTAACTCCGCCCAGATACTGGAACAGAGGCAGGCCCAGGCTTTCAGCTGCAGCTCTTGCTGCTGCCATGGATACGCCCAGGATAGCATTCGCACCCAGCTTGCCTTTGTTTGGAGTTCCGTCCAGGTCGATCAGCAGCTGGTCCAGACCAGGCTGGTCGAATACTTCATATCCGATAATGTTATCTGCAATAACTGTATTTACGTTTTCTACAGCTTTCTGAGTACCTTTTCCCAGGTAGCGGGATTTGTCTCCGTCTCTCAGTTCAACTGCTTCGTGTACACCAGTGGAAGCACCGGAAGGTACCATTGCTCTTCCTGTTGTTCCGTCGTCCAGCAGAATTTCAACTTCTACTGTAGGATTTCCTCTGGAGTCCAGCACTTCACGTGCCATTACATCTGCGATAAATGCCATAACAATTTCCTCCTTATTATAAGAGATTAAAAATCTATGATTTCCATGAAATCTTTTGCTTTGAGAGAAGCACCGCCAACCAGTGCACCGTCAATGTTGCCCATGTTCATGATATCAGTAGCGTTGGCAGGTTTAACGCTTCCGCCGTACTGAATAACAACAGCGTCTGCCACATCTCCGTCATACAGTTCTTCGATGACGTTTCTGATATATTCGCACATATCTTCAGCCTGCTCAGGAGTAGCTGTTTTGCCTGTTCCGATAGCCCATACAGGTTCAT
>JAGBGL010000176.1 GCA_017936025.1 Bacillota bacterium
AGCTTTCAGTGTTTTCTTGTCGTTTTTCATTTCAGAAGCGATTTCTTTTGCCATGTAGTCGGTTTCTTTGCCGGTCTTGTTATATGTCATTTCTATGACACCTGTTCCTTTTTTGAAAACCAGTTCAAAGGCCTTGGCAAAAGCTGCATCAAGTTTTCCCTGCATGCCTTCAGGCACTTTTTCCTCCAGCTTCTGATTCAGTAAGCTGTCTTTTTTATCTTTTCTCTTTTCGAGAAATCTCTGCTCCTGCTTATATACCTTCGCAAGTTCCGCTTCCAGCGGTGTTTTTTTATTAAATAATCCCATTTTCTTTCCCTTTCTTCTATTCTGCGCAACCAAATACGTTTTTTTGTTCTGCGGTTACCGAAATCCGTAACCACCGCGCTTTAAGCCTCCTATGGTTACAGGCCGATCACTTTATGGATCAGCGGCTGTTTCTCAGGTGTGTTTTCACCGATAATGTATGCTTCCTGCAGTTCTTTCGCAGCTGTATTCACCTTCTCTTCATCGTTGCCGTATACCGTTGCCAGCAGTTCGCCTGCTGCCACTGCATCTCCGGCTTTCTTACTTAGATAGATGCCTGCAGACATGTCGATTTCATCTTCTTTGGAAGCCCTTCCTGCTCCCGCATGCTGGGAAGCCAGGCCGACCTGTTTTGCCTTCAGCTTTTCTACGAAGCCTGATACCGGGCTGGTCACATGCACTTCATAAACATGGTCTTTGAAGAGGCTGTAATCGTCTATTACACCGGTGTCTCCGCCCTGTCCTGCGATAAATGCCCTTAATTTGACGAGTGCCGCTCCGCTTTCCAGGGCCTGCTGTGCCTTTTCAGTGCCCTCTTCAGGAGTTGCTGCCCTGCCGCCGACATATATCATTATTCCTGCCAGCTTCACTGAAAGTTCAGTTATATCAGAAGGACCATTGCCCTTTAATGTTTCGATCGCTTCTATGACTTCCAGGCTGTTTCCGACAGCGCGCCCAAGAGGCTGATTCATATCCGTAATAACTGCAACGGTTTTCTTGCCGTCAGCATTGCCGATTTCCGCCATCATGCTGCCCAGCTGTTCTGCTTTTTCCGCTGTTTCCATGAAAGCACCGTCACCGCACTTAACATCAAGCACTATAGCATCGCTTCCGCTTGCCAGCTTCTTACTCATAATGCTTGCTGTGATCAGGCTCAGATTTTCAACAGTACCTGTAACATCACGCGGCGCATATATCTTTTTATCGGCAGGAGCTATACTGCCTGTCTGTCCTATAACAGACAGACCGTTTTTATTTACCAGTTCAAAGAATTCCTTTTCTTCCAGCGTCGTCTTAAAGCCCGGAATAGATTCCATTTTGTCTACAGTTCCCCCTGTAAAACCAAGGCCTCTTCCGCTCATTTTCGCAACCGGAACTCCGCACGCCGCAGCCAGCGGACCGACGATCAGCGTAGTCTTATCACCGACACCGCCTGTGCTGTGCTTATCGACTTTGATGCCTTCGATAGAAGACAGATCAGCAACGTCCCCGGAATCTCTCATTGCCCTTGTCAGCTGATAAGTTTCTTCTTCGTTAAGACCCTGAAAGTATATCGCCATCAGCAGTGCGCTGGCCTGGTAATCAGGAATTCTTCCGTTCGTGTACCCGTTAACAAAGAACTGTATTTCCTCATTTGTCAGCACTCCGCCATCGCGTTTTTTTATTATGATTTCACTTATTCTCATACCAAAAATCTCCTTGCATTTTCCCAAATACATTACCTTTTATTTTAACATATCATCCCTGTAAAATCAACGTTTCAGAGCTGCTGCATGACCCGTAAAACATAAAGAGCGGAAATGTCTGGCCTTCCCGCTCTTTAAACCGAAAATATAAAAATCTATCTATTGTATGTTCCTACTTCAGCCAGCTCTGCGATACAGTCTTCCCATCCCCTGATCAGTCTGTCGATATCCTCATCAGTTGTCACAGGAGATACCAGCATCATGTTATGGAATGGAGTGATAATGATGCCTCTGTTATGTAAATACAGATGTGTGTAGTACATCAGATCCCAGTCGAAGTTTTCTTTTGCATGAGTCCCGTTCTTTGGCGAATCAGGCATGAACTGCAGTTCACATCTTGCACCGGAACGTGTCAGGCTCCATGGAATGTTGTATTTCTTCAGCACCTCTTCGAGTCCGTTAGCCAGTCGGTCCAGTCCCGCAAACATTCTTTCAAATGCAGCTTCTGTTGCAACTTCAGCCAGCTGAGTTCTCATACATGCAATTGCAAACTGGTTGGCAGCCAGTGTTCCGCCGATTCCCATCGGATCGGAAACACCTCCGTTACCATACATTTCGCCGATTTTATCTGTAATTTCTTTAGTAAATCCATATACTGCGATCGGTACTCCTCCGGCAATAGATTTACCCATTGTTACGAAGTCAGGTTTCAGGTTATGAGCCCTTGTGTATCCGCCGTAACCTTCAGACAGTGTATGTGTTTCATCGATTATCATGTATGAACCGTATTTAGTACACAGTTCTCTTACTCCATCCAGATATCCTTCTGCAGGAAGCACCATTCCGCAGTTTGTCATAACAGGTTCCAGCAGAACTGCTGCTACGTCTTCATGCGCCAGTTCTTTTTCCATTGCTTCCAGATCATTGAATTCGCATACTCTTGTCAGCTGGTCTTTTGGAAGGCCCGGGTTGGAATCGAACGGTGAACGCAGACACAGTTTGCCGTCTTCACCGATGTGCGGCAGTGTCTCATCAAGACTTCCGTGATAGCATTCCTGCATTACCAGAATCTTAGGTCTGCCTGTCAGAGTTCTTGCATTTCTGATAACATATCGGTTTGCTTCTGTTGCAGTCATAGCCACCTGCCATGTTGGGAGTCCGAAGCGCTTGCTCAGGTCTTTACCGATTTCCAGTGCATCCAGTGTAGGCATCATAGTTGTGATACCCATGAACCCTCTCTCTGCAATAGTTTTAGCTGTAGCATCAGGTGAGTGTCCGAACATGGCACCCGTATCACCCAGACAGAAGTCGATATATTCATTTCCGTCGATGTCCCAGCATTTCTGGTCTTTTGCTTTTTCCAGGAAAATAGGATGATCTGTTCCCCAGTCAGCCATCCACGGCATAGGAACTCCGTCCAGCAGATTTTCATGAGCTTTGTCAAAAGCCTCTTTACTCTTTGGAGTTCTCTCCATGAAAATTTTATCTTCTCTTTCTCTCAGTTTTGCCAGTTCCTCCACTGTAACTAATCTGTAAGGACTCTTTTTATCAGTAATCATATCTATTCTCCTTTCTTTATTAATAATAATATTCAGATGGACCTTTGTATTCCTGAATAGAATTTCCTCCATCTACAACCAGGGCTTCCCCTGTGATATATGACGCTTCTTTTGAAGCAAGAAATACGATAGCGTTTGCCACCTCTTCAGCACATGCACTGCGTTTCAGAGGTGTGTTTTCACCTGCAACTGCTTCTTCTTTAGTCTGAGAAGCAGTACCGATCCATCCCGGAAGCACGCTGTTGACCGTGATATTTTTATCGCCCACTTCAATAGCCAGCGCACGGCTCATCCCGAGTATGCCTGCTTTTGCTGCACTGTATCCCGACTCTCCCGGATTACTTACCACCGGACCTGTCACCGAAGAAACATTAACGATACGTCCGTATTCCTGCTCTACCATATATGGAAGCGTTTCCTTGGTAACATTGAAAGTAATATTCAGATTCCTGTTGATAGACTGATCCCAGCTTTCATATGTCATTTCCAGTATGCTCGTAAAATCTTCCTCCACACCGACCTGTACCATTCCGGCATTATTGATAAGAACAGAAGGAGCTCCCAGATCATCTGCCACAGCTTTCACAACAGCTTTTACCTGTTCTCTGTCCATCAGATCCGCGATGTAGCCTTTTGCAGTTATACCCATTTCTTCAAGTTCAGATGCGCGCTGATAGATGCGGTCTGTAGTTGCTACAATGGCAATTTTACCACCCAGCTGTCCCAGTATTTTTGCTGTGCAGAAGCCTATCCCTGTAGGACTTCCCGCACCTGTAACAACGCATACCTGATCTTTGAAATTAACAAATGAATTCATCATTCAAAATCCCTCCTATTTGCCGATACTTGCAAGTATCGCATCTATCATCTGATTCGCAGGACCTGCTTTCAGTCCTCCATCTATATAAATATCTTCTCCTGTAATATACTGACAATCATCAGAAGCCAGGAAATGATACAAAGCAGCAGCTTCTTCAGGTTTGCACATTCTCGCAAGCGGTGTCTGTATTTTCATTGCCATGAGTTCAGTTTCACATCCATCTGCATAAGCCATCGG
>JAGBGL010000177.1 GCA_017936025.1 Bacillota bacterium
ATTTCTGTTGGCATCGATAACTGCATTTTTAACAACTTCGATACCTACGATTTTACCTGCATCCTTAGCACAGTACAGACCGATAGTACCGATTCCGCAGTACAGGTCCAGTACAGTTTCAGTGCCTGTCAGTGCCGCATATTCCAGTGCTTTATCATACAGCTCTTTCATCTGAACAGGGTTGACCTGATAGAACGACATCGGAGATATCTCAAAAGTCAGATCTCCGACAACCTCGTTTATAGTCTGTTTTCCGGCAATCGGGATGCATTCATCACCCATGATCTCAGAAGTCTTTTTCTTATTCACGTTTACAACAACGCTTTCCAGAGAGAAGCCGGCTTCGTAGACCGCATCATCCAGCATCTCTATCAGTTTGGAAGCATTAGGAATGCCCTTACCGTTAATTACCAGGACTACCATTACTTCGCCTGTACCGAAAGCAGTCTTTACGATCAGGTGGCGCATCAGGCCTTTTTCCCAGCGTTCGTCCCAGGCCGTGATGTTATCTTCTTCCATGAACTGACGCAGTGCTTCCGCTGCCGCCATAGCTGCAGGTGACTGAAGCATGCATTCATAGCAGTTTACTACCTCGTGGCTGCGCGGTTTAAAGAATCCCACTGCAGGTTCGCCCAGGTTTTCCATGATCCCGCCTTTTCTTGTGATGATCCCGCCTGTACTTACAGGAAACTGCGCCTTGTTTCTATAGAAGAACGGCTCATCCATTCCTATGATGTCATTCACAACCGGATTTTCCAGCCCTCCGAGGCGTGTAAGCTTGTCATACACCTGTTTCTGTTTCAGTTCCAGCTGGCCTTCGTAATCCAGGCGTGCCAGAGAACATCCTCCGCAGCCCTGACTGAAACCATCCTGACATAGCGGTTCAATACGGTATTCTGATGGCTCTACGATTTCCAGCAGTTTTGCAAACGCATAATTTTTCTTGACTTTTGTAAGTTCAACACGAACAATATCGCCGACCACGGCATTTTTTACGAATACAGCCATGCCCTCGCTGCGGCCGATCCCCTGACCCTGGTCACTGATATCGATGATTTCTATTTCACAGATCTGTCCTTTTTCGAACATCTTATACTCCTTTATTCCACTTCTGCAAGTTCTGCAAATTTTGCGTACATTTCCGGAAACTCACGCTTTAACCTTAAAGGTTTTAAATCAGGATCCGTGATCGCATGTCCTGTAGTCCCTGTCACGCATACTTCGCCGGTTTCCTTTTTAATCACTTCATATCCCATAAAAATGGATACACCTTTCATTTTTTCGACCCATGTGCGGACCACTACGACATCGTCAAATACTGCCGGCACCTTGTACTGACAATCCGCACTTATCACAGGGATCCATATCCCCATTTTCTCAAGATCAGAGTACGGATAACCTATCTTACGCAGCAGATCTACTCGTCCCATTTCAAACCATCTTAAATAATTCGAATGATGCACCACCGCCATAGCATCAGTCTCTGCATATCCTACTCTGTGCTCCATTTCAAACACTCTCATAAAAAGCCTCCTTACAACTTGCTCGCAATTTCTTCGATTTTACGGAAACGGTTATTGATGCCGGATTTTTTCATCGGCGGATCGCACATATCTGCAAGTTCCTGCAGACTGGCATCAGGGTTTTCCATACGCAGCACCGCAACATCCTGCAGTTTAGGAGGAAGAAATTCCAGCCCTCTTGCATCGATGATCTTATTTATCGCTGCCATATGCTTCTCGGAAGCCTTCAGTGCCTTATCAATGTTAGCGTGGTCGCAGTTATTGATACGGTTCGCCTGATTTCTGATTTCCTTGGTCATACGGACATTCTCAAATGTAAATATCTGATTGGAAGCCCCCATCAGCGCCAGGATATCCTTGATCTGCTCTGCTTCCTTTACATATACAGCATAATTTTTCTTGCGGGCAGAAACCTTGGGATGAAGGTCGACAAAGCTGTTAATCAGTTTTCTTACGTCATTTGCAAGTATCTGTGAAGTACAGCTGATTTCAAGATGATAGCTCTTCTCAGGATCAGTGATCGTTCCCGCTGCCAGGAAAATCCCGCGCAGATAAGCCTTCTTGCAGCATTTAGTTCTGATCAGCCCGTCAAAGATACCGTCACTGATGAAGTTCATACCTTCCCTTACCATCAGGATCCCCGTTTCACGCAGGATCTGATCACTTAAGTTGTCCGGATCTATGGTAAGCAGGTATGCACGGCCTTTCTTCAGTGTGTTTGCCTGTCCTACCTCAAGTCTGGTTTCTATGCCGAAATACTCGTGCATAAGTTTTTTATAATGCCTTGCAACGGCAGGGTTTTCTGTCGTTGTTATGATACGGAACTTTCCTCCGCCTGCCAGTCTGATACTTCCGCACATTCTGATGAAACCTGCGATTTCAGCCAGCATACAGCATTTTTTATCAGGCTCTACATGCGCCAGTTCATTCTTTGTCTCTAAAGAAAAAGACATATATTACTCCTCCATTACTGCCTGTATACAGCGTATTGCCGCCTGCGGCAGTGCTTTATGAAAAAGGCAGACACATCTTGTGCTGCCCTGTTTTTTATAAATCTCTGTGTTCAAGTGTCACTCTCTTGCCCTGCTGTTTCAGACGTTCCGCCACTTCATTGGCAGTAGCTACAGAACGGTGGTGACCGCCCGTACATCCGAACGCAAGATTAAGATTATATTTTCCTTCTTTTACGTAGAACGGGATCAGGAATTCCAGCAGCGGTTCAAGTCTGGCAAGGAAATCTCCCGTAACTTCCTGACGCATAACAAAATCGCGTACTTTCTTGTTATTTCCCGTAAGATTTTTCAGGGATTTTACATAGTACGGATTAGGAATGAATCTCATGTCGAAAATCATATCTGCACCCAGAGGCACACCTTTTTTATATCCGAAAGACATAATGTTGACCACAAACGTCTTTTCACTCTCACCGGAAGTCAGCAGATCCTTCACTTCCTGCCACAGACGTGCGGCCTTCATATTAGAAGTATCGATCACATAATCGGCTCTTTCTCTCAGATTCTTCAGCATTTCTTTCTCACGACGTATGCCCTGTGATGTAGAAACACCTTCCTCCTTGCTGAGCGGATGCTGTCTTCTTGTTTCATTGAAGCGTCTTATCAGAACACGTTCAGAAGCTTCCAGATATATTATTTTATACTCGATCCCGCGGCCTGTCAGATCGTCCAGCTCTTTCTCCATGTCAGAAAAAAGTTCGCCGCCGCGGACGTCTATAGCAAATGCTGCCTTTTCCAGCGTTGAATTTTCTCTGTTAGTAAGATCCATGAAACTTTCCATCAGTACCGGTGGCAGATTGTCAATACAATAATACCCCAGATCTTCCAGGCAGTTCATTACCTGCGATTTTCCGGCACCCGACATGCCTGTTACTATTAAAGTTTTCATTTGATTTCCCTCAGGTTAACGATTCTTGATAAATCCAGTCCGGCCTCCACAGCACGTGCGAGCCCTCCCTCAAAATCACCGATACGCTTCGGATGATGTGCGTCACTGCTTATGATAAATTCGGCATCTGTCTTAGCTGCGATCCTGATTTCATCAACAGTCAGATGATCATGCCATGTACTTATTTCCATAAGTGTGTTCGTGTCGGCACATGCTTCCGCTATAGGACGCATTTCAAATGGTCCTTTGTCGCCCGGATGCGTGAGTATTGCAATATTGTTCTCATACAGGGCCTTGATGACCATGTCTGTATTCTTGTTCATAAGGCGCTTCTCGCCCACTTTCAGGCCTTTGTTCCAGAGCCAGTTCTGTACACAGTATCCGCCCGGAAGCCCATAATGATATCCCGCGATCACAAAGTCATACAGTTCGAATTCTTCAGGCTTTATATCCAGATGATTGCCATATTTAACAATATTGGCTTCCACACTGTACTGTATCATTATCTTAGGATATTTTACATTCAGTCTGTCGATCTCCGCTCTCATTTCCGGGATCGCACTGCGCTTCATACCGTAAAATTTATGTCCCGGACCGTGGTCTGTGATTGCTATATGTGAGAGTCCGCGTTCGATAGCCGCACGGACATTGTCTTCAATTGTTCCTTTACCATGTGAATATATAGTATGAGTATGAAGATCATACGCCAGCTTGAAATTTCTGTTATCCAATGATCCTCACCTCCGGCTCCAGCTTTACGCCGAATTTTTCCATTACTGTTGCCTGCACGATTTCCATCAGCTGCAGTATTTCAGTAGCAGTTGCACCGCCATTATTTACAACGAAACCGCTGTGCATCGGAGACACCTGTGCTGCACCGACAGAAAAGCCCTTCAGGCCTGCATCCTGAACCAGTTTTCCTGCAAAATATCCCTCAGGTCTTTTGAAGAAGCTGCCTGCGCTTGGAAGATGGACAGGCTGCTTGGAATTTCTCTTTGCCGCCAGGTCTTTCATCTCCGCCTGGATAGCTTCTCTATCGCCTTCGGCCAGCTGCAGTGTTACACTGACTGCAATATCACCTGTTTCATGCAGCTTACTGTGTCTGTAGGACAGCTCCAGTTCGTCACATGTGACTGTGTATTCACGGCTTCCGTCTCTGGAAATGAGAGTAGCCTCTTTTATGATCTGCACCATTTCTCCGCCATAAGCACCTGCATTCATAAATACAGCTCCGCCGAGGCTTCCCGGAATACCGCTTGCAAATTCAAAGCCCGTGAGTCCTGCTTCCAGTGCCGCATTGGCTACTCTGGACATCATAGTACCGCAGCCTGCAGTCAGAACAGTGCCGTCGATTTCGATACTGCTGAAAGCATCTCCCATCTTTACAATAATCCCTCTGTATCCGCTGTCCTTTACAAGGATGTTGGATCCATTGCCCATTACCATATACTGCACATCACTGCCTGCCAGCAGCTGAAGCACCGCTTTCAGCTGTTCCTTATCCTGCGGCTGTACCAGGCAGTCTGCTTTTCCGCCTGCACGGAAAGAAGTAAATTTACTCATATCACAGTCAACGATCAGGTTTTCTTCGCCTGTGATCTCCGCAATTTTATTTATTAATGATTTCATCTCTTAACCCCTCCACTTGATGTTTTACTTTTACAGGTTTGATTCTGTACTGATCTATAATATAGTCATTTGTATCCGTTGAAAATCCGCGTTTTCCAAGTCTTCGGTTGATGCTGCGGCTGAAGTATGTGTAGAATATCGCGAAAATAGGTATTCCTATGATCATTCCCACGAAGCCCATCAGACCTCCTCCGACCAGAATGGAGAACAGCACCCAGAAGCTTGCGATACCTGTCGTATCTCCCAGGATCTTAGGCCCGATAACATTTCCGTCCAGCTGCTGCAGAGCCAGTATGAAAATCAGGAAGTATATACACTGTATCGGATTTACCATCAGTATCAGCAGTGCTGACGGTATCGCTCCGATAAATGGTCCAAAGAACGGGATGATATTCGTAATACCGACGATACAGCTTATCAGCAGCGGGTATTCCCAACCGAACAGCGTCATGCTTATAAAACAGAGTACACCTATTATTGCAGAGTCTATCAGTTTGCCGCTGATGAATCCGCCGAAAGTCTTATTTGTATACTGTGCACCGACAAGAATTTCTTCAGATTTTTCTTCACTGAAAGTTGCAAGAATAAGTTTCTTTGCCTGTGCCGCGAATTTATCTTTAATATTCAGGAAATATGCACACACAATTACTCCGATGAAGAAATCTTTCAGTAACTTCAGGATGCTGAATACTCCTGTAGAGATACTTGTTGCAACTTCCATATAGTTTGGAAGCAGTGTGGCTTCGAGGTATTCCATTACATTACCGTAGAATCTGTTTACCAGGTTTTCCAGAGTAGCCTGCATCTGGACATTATTAGGGATTTTTGCATCGATCCATGCAATCAGCTGTTCTATGCTGGCCGGGAAGATTTCAACAATATGTGTTAAACTCTCCACAAGTCCCGGGATGATCATCCAGCATACACCGCCGATCACTGCAAAGAACACCACCAGTGAAACAAATGTGGAAACACCTTTTGACAGTGCCATTGCTCTGCTGTCTTTCTTTATGTTATTTTTGAGCACCGAATACGTGCTTCTTGTCAGAAAATTGTATAAAGGGCACAGCAGATATGCAAATACCAGTCCTACTACAAAAGGTGATAATATTCCGTATATAAAATCTATTGCATTCAGGACTGCCTTATATCTGTAAAAAGCAAAGAATACGCATATACACGCACTTATTACAAAAAATATTGTCAGGCCCCATTTTACATATTTTTCTTCAAATTTCAGCTTCATTATATATTATTTCCTTAATATTATTTTGATTTGAACATGATTGTCCATGCTCATTTTACAACAATTCCGAGTCAATGTCTCCATGTTTTTTCACTTTGAATATTACTTTACATATTTTTTATAAAAAGGGGTTGATTTTTATACCGATGGGTGTATAATTAAACCACGATATAAATTTTTATGCACAAAGCATGCATGAACTTACATATTTTTAGGAGGATTTATAAAATGGCTAAAGAGAAAGTAATTCTGGCTTATTCAGGCGGATTAGATACATCCGTTATCATGACTTGGTTAAAGGAAAACTATGACTATGATGTAATCGCTGTATGCTGCAACGCAGGACAGAAAGAAGATTTCGAGGCGATTGAAAAGAAAGCTATCGCAACAGGTGCAAGCAAGGCACTCACTATTGACTTAAGAGAAGAATTCATCACAGATTTCATCTACCCTACTGTTAAGGCAGGTGCTATCTATGAAAACGAATATATGTTAGGTACTTCCATGGCAAGACCTCTGATGGCTAAAAAACTGGTAGAAGTTGCTCATCAGGAAGGTGCTTTCGTAATCGCTCACGGATGTACTGGTAAAGGTAATGACCAGGTTCGTTTTGAAACTACAATCAAAGCACTGGACCCATCCATCAAAATCATCGCACCTTGGAGATTCTGGGACTTCCAGTCCAGAGAAGATCTGCTGGAATATGCAGCTGCACACAACATTCCGATCGCTCAGTCCCAGGCTAAGATCTACAGCCGTGACGAAAACACCTGGCACATTTCCCACGAAGGCGGCGAGCTGGAAGATCCATGGAACGAACACTATAAAACAATCCATGTACTGTCCGTACCACCTGAAGATGCACCGGACGAAGTCACTTATGTAAACATCGATTTCGAAAAAGGTATTCCTGTTGCTGTTGACGGCGAAAAACTGGACCCTATCGCTCTGCTGACTAAACTGAATGAACTGGGAAGCAAGAACGGCGTCGGTACAGTAGATATCATCGAAAACCGTCTGGTTGGTATGAAATCCCGTGGTGTATATGAAACTCCTGGCGGAACAATCCTGTTCGCAGCTCACGCAGGACTGGAAAAATTAGTATTAGACAGAGACACTCTGCAGTACAAAGCTATCGTTGCTCAGAAAATGTCTCAGCTGATCTACGATGGACTGTGGTACACTCCACTGAGAGAAGCAATCTCCGCATTCGTAGATTCTACTCAGGAACTGCTGACTGGTACAGTAAGAATGAAACTGTACAAAGGTTCCGCAATCGTTGCAGGACGTAAGTCCCCTAACTCCCTGTACAGTGAAGAATTCGCTACATTCTCTGCTGACGAAGTATATGACCAGAGCGATGCTGAAGGTTTCATCAACCTGTTCTCTCTGCCACTGAAGATCAGAGCAATGCAGAAATTCTCTGTAGAAGGCATGCCTACTCCAGAACACGAAAAACTGGGAAGAAAAGTACTGAAAGCTGGAGACTTTGTAGAGTAATCAGCATTGAATAATATCCTCTAAAAAAAGATACCTGATTTTTATCAGGTATCTTTTTTTCTGTAAACAATACAAAACCGCGCTGTTCAGCGCGGCTGTAAACTCTTATTCTTCTTCAGATTCAATCATCTGGATCACCTGTGTCAGCTTATTAAAAACTGCACGTTCAAGTCCCCAGAAAAACAGGGCATCATTATCGTCCCTGAGGCACTCTGTCATCGTAGACAGATATTCACTGTAATTATATCTGAGAGACACCGGCGAATATCCTTTTTCCATAAGATAATAGTTCATTGCAATCCTTGCCATGACGCCGCTGTCTTCTTCAAACGGATATACTGCAAGAATACCGCAGTGCACACATGCTGCATTTCTGATTTCGTTCAGATTGCTTCTGTAGACATTTTTAAACAGCTGATTCAGCCTATTCTCTATCTCAGTACTGTGAGGAGGAACATATTTAAAATCAACTGCCGTATAATTTGATCTCCGGAACCCGTCATCCTTTCCTGTCAAAATACTATAAAACCTGAGCAGCAGTTTTAAATCCAGACTGCAGCTCAAATCAAGACAATTGTGGAACTCATCCATAAGTGCCTGATAATTCCTTACCGCCATACACTGCTTCAGAGATACCTGTTTAGGCATCTCCCCGTCGATCATACCGATGATATCTCCCCGTGTCAGGTCATCACCTTCGAGAAGCATCCCGCAGCAGATAAAGTCCTGAAGATCCAGTTCTCTGATCTGCTCCGTCATCTGACGTGAGTAAGGCCTTCCTGTCTGTAATTTGACTTTCAGTTTCTGTAATTCCTGATACAATTCTATGCCTCTTTTAAAAATCCGATTCTTCCTCTTCCGATAACGTATTTGAATAATTCGATATCGCCGAAATCGCCTTCAACCGGACGTAATTTCATCTTTCCTTTGATTACGTCATAAGGAATTGTAGGCATGAATACAACATCGTAATTGTGCTGCAGTGTCAGCTGTACAAAGTCCAGGATTTCATCATCGCTGAAGCCCTCTTCCAGTGCAACATTCACACGTACATAAATGCCATTGTCGATCGCTTTGTTGATCCCTGCGATAACATTGTTCAGTTCTTTTCCATCATGAGTTTTTGCATAACGGGAATGACGCATTGTATTGACATTGATCATAACGCCTGTCAGTCCCGCGCCTTTCAGTCTTTCCAGATTGTCTTCCAGTTTCTGTCCGGATGTTTCGATCATGATTTCTTCCGCATCCAGATTCTTGATTATATCAACGAGATCCTTTCTTTCGAGAGGTTCTTCACCTGCAATTACCACTTTTTTCTGGCCTTTAGCCATTTCTAAAATTTCATTTTTATCAGGTTTACCTGCTGCTTTTAATTCGATTTTCATTTTTGCCTCCTATAACTTAAACATAATAATTTTACCTTATCTGCAGCCCCTAGTCAACTATCACAGAATATGATAAAATCATGTGACCGGAGGAATTCATAATGAAAATTTTTGTTATAAGCGACACACACGGAAAACTCGATAAAGTACTTGAAGTATGGGACAGGCTGACTAATGTTGATCTGGTAATTCATCTTGGCGACTATGAAAAAGACGCTCAGCGCCTTGAAAAACTGCTGGAAACAGAGGTTGTTTACGTAAAGGGCAATATGGACGGCTCTTACAGCAGTGACGATTACAAAGTAGTTGAAACAGAATACGGAAAACTGCTGCTCACCCACGGCCATATGGAAAACGTAAAAATGTCCCCGCTCAACCTTATATACAAGGCGGAAGAACTCGGATGCAAAGCGGTTCTGTTCGGGCATACTCATCAGGCGGCATATGAAGAGGTCAACGGAATCTATCTGGTAAATCCGGGAAGCCTGCCAAATCCGCGTGACGGAAGCAATGGCTCTTATGCGATCATAAATACTGAAAAGGACGCATTCCACTGCGCTATTGTCTACTATCAGGGCAATTCTGCACCAGTAAAAAAAGCGCCCGGACGCGGACGCCTGAGCACTATGCTGAATTACAGCGACAGATTCTAAAGCCTTGCCTGCAGCTCCGCTGCAGCGCGCAGGACTTACGCTAAGGAGCCAAAATCTGCGATTTAGCGCGCGACGTCAGTGTAAAGCCCTGCCTGCAGCTCCGCTGCAGGCTTCGTTTTATTTCTGTCTTTCTTTTACTATATCAACATTCATGAAAACACTGGCACCTGTCGCCACCAGCTTACCTGTCTTTTCACTGACTGCTTCCGCCTGGATCTGAGTGATCCGTCTTCCGACTGCAGTTCCTTTCACAGTCACGATCATCGTATCCCCTACTTCCACCGGACGGATGTATTTAACATCCAGGCTGACAGTAGGACAATAGTTTTCACCGGCAAAAAATCTCGCCAGAGTCGCAGCTGTCATGTCCATAGCAGTGCAGATTATTCCGCCATGCAGCAGTCCTGCACGGTTTGCCTGCCATGGAAGCACCGGAAATCCCAGACTCAGGGTCTTATCTTCAAACGAACAGCCTATTCTTATGGACTGGAGCATCCCGCAGATCTGATCCTTCTGATTCACATTGTTCTCAATCATTGTTTTATCTAAATACGCATCCATGCGCTGCTGATCTGTCATGGTAACACCTGCTTTCTACTTTGATTCTTTGATTATATCATGGTATAATTTTTATGACACTATAATCAAGGAGAAAATCATGAAATTAGGACACTTAACTGTACTCACAAAAGATATAAAAAAATCTGTTGAATTCTACACTCTGCTGGGTGGAAAAGCAATCTCCGAAGATGTGCTTGATCTCGGCAACAACGAAACTGAACATATAATTCATATGCAGTTTGACGGTGAAGCCACTATCGAACTGATCGATCCAAGTTATAAAACAGTGGAAGCCATCGAGACTGCACCATTGGAACACTTCTGTTTTGAAGTTGAAAATGTAGATGATACGGTAGCGCAGCTGCGTGCAAAGGGCATTGATTCCTTCGCAGACGCAGAGCCTCACAACGAACCATTATTCAGACCGAACGGTATCCGTGTGATGTTCCTTACAGGTCCAAGCGGAGAAGCCATCGAACTGCTCCAGAATCTGTAACTGCAGATGCAAAGATCTGGGGTTCATTCCGAAATAACCGCACAAAAAAACAGCCTTTTCAGGCTGTTTTCTTTATTTATTACACGATCTTTATCTGACACATTTTCATCGCTTCCAGCGCATTTTCATGGCTCTGAGGCGTAACTCCCGCACAGCATGCAGAGTCGACAGTCACAGGCACTTCCGGCAGGAAAGCTTTCACCAGCATCGCATTGGAAATCACACAGATATCTGTACACAGGCCCACCAGCTCGATTGCTTCCGGCGTTTCGCCCGCACGTTCAAGTTCCATCAGCATGATGCCAAGATCTTTAGATCCGAAAGTTTCTTTTTCGATCACAGGCGCATCCTCAGGGCGGAACAGTTTATCACTGATCTCCCAACCCGCTGTTCCTCTGATACAGTGAGGAACAGGAAGATTGCTTCCTTCCTGGGTTTCCATATACTGTTCAGTATGAGTATCTGCCGTGAAAATCACCAGATTTCCGGCCTCATCATATTCTCTGATTTTCCTGTCCACATTTTCTACGATAGCCTGTGCTTCCGCTGTTCCCAGTGCTCCATCGATAAAATCATTCTGCATATCTACAACAATCAGTAATTTTTTCATTTTCTACCTCCATTACAAACCGTACTGCATCAGCACAACCATCAGCACACCTGCAAGCAGTGCAAATGTCGCTGCACGCTCGTTACCGTGTTCATGCGATTCCGGTATGATTTCGTCACTTACTACATAAACGATCGCCCCAAAAGTTACTGCATAAAAGAACGAAGTCAGCAATGCCGGAAGCGCCCCGAGAAGTACTCCGACAACGATTCCGGGAAGCATCATGAATGCTATAAGGCTGCTGAGCCCGAATGCCTTCAGCTTTTTCATGCCCATACCAAGAAGCGGTACGATTACGATCAGGCCTTCAGGTATTTTCTGAACGATCATCGATAAGGCAACCAGCAATGCACTGTCCGTGATCCCCTCGCTGAAAACGATACCTGTTGCCAGCCCTTCAGGTATATTATGGATAGCTATCGCAATTACAAGAAGCAGTACTCCGCTGGACTCCCCTTCTCCATGTTCACCGCGCATATGTCCGCCGTCAAAATGAATGTGAGGAACAAATTTATCGATAAAACTGATGAGAAGAGCACCTGCAAATATCCCGGCAGCTCCTGTCAGCGCCGTCTTCCACGAAAAAGGTTCGAACGCAGTCGGAAGCAGTCCCAGGAATGCAGCTGTAAGCATAACACCTGAGGCAAACCCCAGTATCATATCATTCATGCGGTGTGATATTTTTTTGAACATCAGGCCAAGCATGGAGCCGAAAACTCCAGCCAGGATAACGCACACACCTGCAATTATTCCATACATATTCTCCATATTCCTTTCATAGTCTTTACATTTATCTCTACCTCTAATATGATATACTCAAACATCTGAAAAAGGAAGTATTAAAGATGAATCTGCAGATAATAAATGAAAAGCTGAATAGATATCTTTCCTCAGACTCCGGAAATCATATAACCTCTGAACAGGCGCTGACTCCTGAAATGACTGGGCTCCGTATTTATGACGAGCCGCTTGTCGGCATTGCTTCGGCAGATGACCCGCTTTTCAGTAAAATGAAGGACCCGGAAGCCATAGGCCCTCATTTTATGTGCCCTGAAGAATGGATGCCGGAAGCAAAATCTGTGATTTCAGTATTCCTGCCTTATTCCGGACACATTAAAAGGGCTAATGCCGCATCTGCTTCTGATGTTGCAGTCGAATGGCTTCACGGCAGAGTCGAGGGACAGGAAGTTCTCCTTAAGACCGGCGAATATCTGAAATCTCTGCTCATAGAAGCCGGATATAATGCAGTTATCCCTTTCCTTGATGATAATTTTCATCATGTTGAATCCCATGATGAAGGATATACCAGCAATTGGTCAGAACGTCATGTTGCATATATCTGCGGCCTCGGAACGTTCGGACTTTCAAAGAGTCTTATCACAGAAGCAGGTTCAGCCGGCCGCCTTGTCAGCATCATTACAGATCATGTACTGCCGGTAACTCCACGCAAATACACTGAATTGTATCAGTACTGTACTTTCTGCGGCGCATGCATAAAACGCTGCCCTGCTCAGGCGATCTCAATGGAATACGGTAAAAAGCACGAGCCTTGCGGCGACTTTGTACATCATAAACGTACTGATTATCCGGATCATTACGGCTGCGGAAAATGCCAGACAGGAGTTCCATGTGAAAGCAAAATTCCATCTAAAAAAGAATAAATTTTTCTTTACATCACCCATGGTTTTGTTATATAATAATTCATGTTGACGAGCTAGTCATGCGCCATTAGCTCAGCTGGATAGAGTAGCGCACTACGAATGCGAAGGTCTGGGGTTCGAATCCCTAATGGCGCACCAAAAAAGAACTGATATCATTGATATCAGTTCTTTTTTTATTCCATTTCTTCCCGCATCCCTGCGAGCACTCTCTTCTCGATCCTGGAAACCTGCACCTGCGAAATCCCCAGCCTGTCAGCAACCTGCTGCTGAGTCATATCCTTAAAATACCGCAGAACAATGATTTGCCTCTCACGTTCAGGCAGCAATCCGATACTGTTTTTCAAATCTATCATAGATACATTCTTATCTTCTTCAGAAACACGGTTCACTTTCTTCTCCTGATATCCCTGCATGAACACCTCATTATCAAAACTCTCGATAGAAGAAAGCCTGTCTGCCGCATCCATTATTTCCAGTATCTTTTCAACAGGAAGTTCCATCGCCTGTGCCATATAACTAAGCTTTGGCCAGCTCCCCGTTCTGTTATAGTATTCATCTTTTATCTGCCTCAGACGCCGCATATCCGTCTTCAGCTGCCGGCTGACTTTGATGTTTCCGTCGTCACGGATATATCGCTTGATTTCCCCCAGAATCATGGGAACTGCATAGGTGGAAAACATAACATCAAAACCGGTATCAAACCTGTCTATGGCCTTCAGTAATCCTATAAAGCCTATCTGCAGCAGGTCGTCCAGTTCGTAACCGGCTGTCGTATATTTCAGTGCCAGATTTTTTACAAGCCCTGTATTCTGATCTACAATTTTTTCGCAGGCGGCTTTATCCCCCTGCTGTGCTGCTTCGATTAATGCATATGTATCTTCTTTTCTGACCGGAACATACTTCCTACTTGCCGCAGGCATCCAGCCTCTTTGTCATAGTCACCGTAGTTCCCTCTCCGGCTTCTGACACAACTTCGACACGGTCCATAAAACTCTCCATGACCGTGAATCCCATCCCTGACCGTTCTTCAGGCTTTCCTGTCGTAAACATAGGCTCGCGGGCCTTTTCAACATCTTCGATGCCTGCACCCCAGTCACGGATTATCAGCGTTATGTAACGTTTTTCTGAAACCTTGCATTCCATCTCCACTATCCCTTCAGGATCTTCCCTGTATCCATGGATTATGCTGTTACTGACTGCTTCCGATACACCCGTTTTTATTTCCGTCAGTTCTTCCAGCGTCGGATCCAGATGAGCCGCGAATGCCGCCGCAACAGATCTGGCAAACGATTCGTTCACTCCCAGCGCTGCAAACCGCACTGTCATTCTGTTTTCCATTACTCATTCACCCCCAGCTTCATCTGTTCGTATCCCCTTAGAAGCCATATGGCTTCTTCCGCTGTATTTTCCTTATTTATGACTGTAAATACCCCTGCCATCAGCAATATTTTTTCCACATAGTCGGAACAGCCGGCAAGCACCAGCCTTCCTCCCCTCTCAGAAATCTTACTGTACCTACCCAGTACAACACCGATCCCCGAACTGTCCATAAAAGTAACTTTCTCCATATCCATCACAAGATGCCTGCATTTGAAAGCATCCATTGCTTCATCTATCTCTTCACGCAGCTTCCCTGCGCAGTGGTGATCCAGTTCCCCTGAAACAGATACCACAAAAATATCGTCTGTTACCAGAAACGATGACTGCATAAAAAAATCCTCCCTTCTCCCGGTGTAACTCTCACTTAAATTATAATTAAGTATCTGTTACATGTCCTTAGGAGATAAGGAGGAAAAAATTCTATTTTTGTCGATTTTCTGTACTCTGTAGCCTCGCCGGCTTACGGATTATTCAGGTTTGATATCAACGATTTCCTTGGCAGCAATAGCATCTGCAATCAGTTTTTCGCAGTCCAGCTTGCTTTCGGATTCGAGGATACGTTCCAGTTTAGGTTTAGTTGCCGGATGTTTTGGCAGGAATACTGTACAGCAGTCTTCATAAGGCATGATGGAAGTCTCATAAGTACCGATTTCCTTTGCCTTGTCCATAATATCCACCTTGTCCATAGCGATCAGAGGTCTCATTACAGGCAACTGTACGGAAGCATCTGTAACCACCAGCGCTTCTGCAGTCTGGCTGGCTACCTGACCCAGGTTTTCACCCGTGATCAGCATTCCGCATCCGGTTTCTTTCGCAACTGCTTCCGCGATACGCATCATGAAACGGCGCACTAGGATAGTTGTCTCTTCTTCAGGGCAGTTCTGAACGATAGCTTCCTGGATAGGCAGCAGGTTTACGACATGCATCTTGAATCTGCCGCAGTAAGTAGCAACGATTCTTGCCAGGTCTTCAACTTTTTCCTGAGCTCTCTGGCTTGTGTACGGATAGGAATGGAAGTGGATAGCTTCGATCATCATTCCGCGTTTTGCCATCATCCATGTAGCGACCGGACTGTCGATACCGCCGGACAGCAGAGTCATACCCTTGCCGTTAGTGCCCAGAGGCAGTCCGCCAAAGCCTGCGATCTTGTCCTGATAGATATAGGATCTGTCCGCTCTTACATCAACGTGCAGCATACAGTCAGGATCGTTTACATCAACGTGCAGCACTTTGCATCCGATCAGAACCTTTGCGCCGATAATTCTGCCGATCTCAGGGGACTTCACAGGGAAGTTCTTGTCAGCTCTCTTAGCCTTAACTTTGAAAGACTGGATACCTTTGGTTTCGATCAGTTCGTTCATGTATGCAACAGCGGCTTCACCGATAGCGTCCAGGTTGGATTCAGCCTCTACAGCAGGGCTGATGGAAGCAACACCGAATACCTTTGAGATTTCCTTGATGATATCCTCTTTTGCATATTCTTTGTCTGCTCTTACGAATACCAGACCATCCTGTCTTCTAACTGTGAAATTTTCAAATTTACGTTTGAGAAGCTTTTTGATACGCTCTGTCAGCATACGTTCAAAGTAAGGTTTATTCATACCTTTCAGTGCAACTTCTCCATATCTTACGATAAAAATATTCTGTTCGTTCACTTTAATTCTCCTTTTATCTGAAGCTTCCCAGCTTGCGGAAGCGGCCAACTGCTGCTTTAACTTTTTCAAGTACGATATCCATTTCTTCTATCGTGTTGTAATTACTGAAGCTGAAGCGGATAGCGCCTTCGATTTCTTTATCTTTAAGTCCCATTGCTGCAAGCACGTGGCTGTTGCCCTTTTTGTTGGAAGAACATGCAGATCCAGTGGAAACATAGATCTGATCCTGTTCCAGCGTGTGGAGCAGGACTTCTGCTCTCGTGCCGAGGAATGAGATATTCAGCACTGACGGACATCCGTCCTCAGGACTGTTTATTTTAATATCTTTGATTTCTTCTTTTATACCTTTCAGAAGATAACTGCGCAGCTCTGCCAGTCTGTCATTTTTTCCGATCATCTCTGCTGCAACTCCAAGACCTGCAATAGCCGGAACATTCTCAGTTCCTGAACGCATTCCGGACTCCTGTCCTCCGCCCACTAAGAATGCCGGAATATTGATCCCTTTGTTTACCCACAGACCGCCAATTCCTTTCGGGCCATGGATCTTATGTCCGCTGATTGAAATCATGTCTGCTTTTTTAGGAAGCGGGATCTTTCCGAAAGACTGTACAGCGTCCGTATGCAGGATCGCTTTTCTTTTTATCTCAGCGATTTCATCGATCGGCATGATGTTTCCTGTTTCGTTATTCACATGCATGATAGAAATCAGGATAGTATCATCGTTTATGGCCGCCTTCAGCTGATCCATATTCAGGTCACCGTTTTTATCCACACCGATATAAACGGCCTCAAAACCCTGATCTTCCAGTCTTCTGAATGCTTCCAGGACTGCCGGATGTTCGACCTGAGATGTGATAATACGGTTGCCCCTGCGCTTTCTTGCGTTTGCGGCACCGAATATCGCCATACTGTCTGCCTCTGTTCCCCCGGAAGTAAAATAGAAATCTCCCTGCTGACGGTCCATTGCCTTCATCACTTTTTTGCGGGCTTCTTTGATCGCCTTTTCTGATGTAACGCCCAGACTGTACAGAGATGACGGATTCCCGAAGTCTTCTTTCATATATTTGAGCATCGTTTCAGTTACCTGATCGTGCTGTCTTGTTGTCGCACTGTTATCTAAATAAATCATAGATATCCCCTTTATCATTAACCAATTTATTTTATCTTAAGTCCGCCCTTCCGTCAAGCAGTTCCAGACTGTCCCTGGGCACAGAAAACCCGCCGTACATGCCGGCGGGCCATTAGTGTCAAATATTTATCTGATACCGTATTTTTCGATGATATAATCCATATCCTTGTCGCCTCTTCCGGACAGGCAGATCAGCACTGAGCCTTTGCCCATTTTTTCCGCCAGCTTCATGCCGTATGCAACTGCATGGGCACTTTCGATAGCAGGAATGATACCTTCCATTCTGGAGAGTTTGAAAAATGCATCGATTGTTTCATCGTCACCTATCGCATCGTAGTGAACTCTGCCCGCGTCACGCAGGAAGGCATGCTCAGGGCCGGAGGACGGATAATCCAGACCGCTTGCCACAGAGTAAACAGGAGCAGGATCGCCATTTTCATCTTTCAGCATGATACTGTTGAAGCCATGCATGATACCTTCCTCACCGTACTGCAGACTGGCAGCATGGTCTCCCAGAGTTGAGCCTTTACCCAGAGGTTCAACACCGTATAATTCTACAGGATCGTTCAGGAATCCGGAGAACATGCCCATGGAGTTTGATCCTCCGCCTACGCATGCAACTACAGCATCCGGCAGTTCACCTGTCATTTCCAGGAACTGCGATCTTGATTCCTCGCCCACAACATGCTGGAAGTCTCTTACCATCATAGGGAACGGATGAGGGCCTACAACAGAACCGATGCAGTAAATAGCATCTTTATATTCTCTCGCATAAGCTTCAAATGCAGCATCTACAGCCTCTTTCAGTGTTGCCAGACCATGAGTTACTTCCACCACATTTGCGCCCAGGATTTTCATTCTCGCAACGTTAGGAGCCTGTTTTGCAATGTCCACGGAACCCATATAGATGTCACATTCAAGACCGAAATATGCCGCAGCAGTAGCAAGTGCAACAC
>JAGBGL010000178.1 GCA_017936025.1 Bacillota bacterium
AAAAGGCTAAGACAACGGCTGCAGAACCGGTAAAGACAGAGGCTCCAAAAGCGGAAGCACCTGTAAAGGAAGCGGCTCCAAAGGCAGAAGCTCCAAAAGCTGAACCTGCAAAAGAAGCTGCAAAACCTGCAGACGGTAAACCTGTCCGCCAGCAGGGACTGAAGATCCTGAAAAAGGCAGCAGACGTACGTGAAGAAGAACGTCTTGCTAAAGAAAAGAGAGAAAAAGCCGCTGCTGAAAGAGCTGCTGAGAAAAAAGCTGAAAAAGCTGACAGACCTCAGAGAAAAGAAGGCGGCAGAGATAACGGTAAAGGCGAAAGAAAGGGCGGACGTGACAACCGTCAGAAGCGCGATGGAGACAGACCTCAGAGAAGAGAAGGCGGCAGAGACGGTGCTGCTGAACGTAAACCTCAGAGAAGAGATGCACAGCCTGCTATGGAGCCAATGATGGAAAAACCATCCTCTCATAAAAAAGGTGACAAATCCAAAGATAAAGATAAAGAACGTAACAAGTTCGACAGACTGGAAAGAGGCGGCAAGAAAGGCGGCAAGCCACAGGATAACAACCGCTCTCTGGAAAAGAAAGCAAGAAAGAAACCACCAAAGCAGAAAGTAGTTGAACCGGAGGTAGAAGTGGAAGAATTACCAGCAGGTACACAGAAAATCAGTGTACCTATCACAGTTGCAGGCTTATCCGAACAGATCAGAGTTTCCGTATCTCAGATCATCATGACTCTGATGAAGATGGGTGTAATGGCAAACATGAACCAGAATCTGGACGAAGATACAGTAATGCTGCTGGCAGATGAACTGGGCGTTCAGATCGCTATCGATAAAGTAGAGGAAGAAGAAGTCGAAGAAGGCATCGAAACTTTCGAAGATAAAGAAGAAGATCTGAAAGGCAGAGCTCCGATCATCACAGTAATGGGTCACGTTGACCACGGTAAGACTTCTCTGCTGGATGCTATCAGAAATACAAACGTTACAGCAGGCGAATCCGGCGGTATCACTCAGCACATCGGGGCTTCCGAAGTAATCCACAACGGTCAGAAGATCGTATTCCTGGATACACCGGGTCACGAAGCGTTCACAGCAATGCGTGCGCGCGGTGCTCATACAACAGACATCGCAGTCCTGGTTGTAGCGGCAGATGACTCTGTAAAACCTCAGACAATCGAATCTATCTCCCACGCTAAAGCTGCAGGCGTACCAATCATCGTTGCAATCAACAAGATGGATAAACCTGCTGCAAACCCTGACATGGTTAAGAAAGACCTGGCAGAAAACGGCGTACTGGTTGAAGACTGGGGCGGAGATACAATCTGCGTACCGGTTTCCGCGAAGAAGGGCGACGGTATCGATGACCTGCTGGAAATGATCCTGCTGCAGGCAGAAGTACTGGAACTGAAAGCTAACCCTAACAGACTGGCTCTGGGTACTGTACTGGAAGCACGTCTGGATAAAGCTAAGGGTCCTGTAGCTTCTCTGCTGGTACTGAACGGTACACTGAAAGCCGGCATGTCTGTAGTTGCAGGTACTTGCTCCGGTAAGATCAGACTGATGACAAATGATAAAGGCGAAAAAATCCGTCAGGCAGGTCCTGCTACAGCAGTTGAAATCCTGGGTCTGACAGATGTTCCGCACGCAGGTGACGAATTCAACGCTGTTAAAGATGCTGCTCTGGCAAGAGAAATCGCAACAAGAAGACAGGAAAAACAGAGAGAAGAAGTCCTGGCTAGAAATGCTTCCACAACTCTGGAAGAACTGTTCTCCCAGATCCAGGAAGGCGAAGTTAAGGAACTGCCTCTGATCATCAAAGCTGACGTACAGGGTTCTGTAGGAGCTATCGTTGGTTCTCTGGAAAAACTGAAGAACGAAAACGTAAAAGTTAAGATCATCCACACAGGTGTTGGTGCGCCGACAGAATCTGACGTAATGCTGGCAGGAACTTCCGGCGCGATCATCATCGGCTTCAACGTACGTCCGGCTGCATCAGTTACTTCCATCGCAGAACGCGACAGCATCCAGATCAGATCCTACCGTGTAATCTACGACATCATCGATGACGTTGAAAACGCTATGAAGGGTATGCTGGATCCTGAATTCAAGGAAGTTGTACTGGGTACAGTTGAGATCAGAACTACATTCAAAGTACCTGGCGTTGGTATCATCGGCGGTGCTTATGTTACTAACGGTAAAGTTGTACGTAACGCTGAAGTGCGTCTGGTACGTGACGGTATCGTAATCCACGAAGGCAAGATCTCTTCCCTGAAACGTTTCAAGGACGACGCGAGAGAAGTTGCTCAGGGATACGAATGCGGTATCGGTATCGAAAACTACAACGATATTAAAGAAGGCGACATCATTGAATGCTTCCAGATGGAAGAAATCAAGAGAGACTAGGAGATATAAATGGGAAAAGGACACAGACAGGAACGTCTGGGCGGTGAGATCCAGAAAATCATCAGCACAATGCTCCTGAGAGATCTGAAAGACCCTAGATTACAGAACGCAATGGTAAGTGTGACTGCTGTCGATGTAACAAACGACGGCAGTTACGCTACAGTATTCCTGACAGTTCTGGGCTACGGTCAGCAGACTCCGGAAACTAAAGCGAAGCAGGAAACTGATGCACTGGAAGCATTAAAGCATGCTAAAGGTGTGATCAAAAAGGAAATCGGCAGACAGATCAAGCTGCGCCATATTCCTGAACTGATTTTCAAGATCGATACTTCCCTGGAGTACGGACGTCATATCGAAGAAGTACTCCATAACCTGAATAAATAACAGAGGCAAGTCATGAAGCAGAACAATTCCATGAAAGAAATCGGACAGAAGCTTATGGCGGCAGAATCTGTCGTACTGTTTCCGCATATCAGCACAGACGGGGATGCTCTCGGTTCATGTGTGGCACTGTGCGTTGCTCTGCGCAATGCAGGCAAGCAGGCGTACATCCTGATGGAAGAGGAAACTCCTGAGTATGTGGGTTTCCTGGACCAGGGGTACTGTACGCAGGATCAGGATATCATTGCAGAACCTGATATCTGCATGTGCGTCGACTGCAGTGAAACAAAGCGTTTTCCGGGCCGCAGGGAAGCCTTTTTCAAAGGCAGAACAACGATCTGTATAGATCATCATGTTACATCTGAACCTTTTGCAGATTATAACTATATCGACGGAGGAGCGGCGGCTACATGCGAGCTGGTTTACAAACTGCTGACAGTTATGGAAGCTCCTGTAACAAAGGAAATCGCAGAAGCTCTTTATACAGGCATCAGCACGGATACAGGAAACTTCCAGTATTCCAACACAACAAAGGAAACGCATCTTATCGCAGCAGAGCTGCTGGATGCCGGTATCGATCATAATAAGCTGACAGTACTGTTATATCAGAATACGAAACTGGAAAGACTGCGTATAACCTGCAGAGTTCTGGATACAATGGAACTTTTTGCAGACGGAAAAGCGGCGATTGCATGTGTTACTCAGAAAATGCTTGAAGAAGAGGGAACTTCCATGGAAGATGCAGAAGGTTCTATCGATCTGCTCCGCAACATCATGGGAGTAGAAATCGCAGCTATTCTGAAGGAACGCGCGCCCGGAGTTATCAAAGTCAGCATGAGAGCTAAGACTACTGCTAATGTGGCTGAAATCGCTGCAGGATTCGGCGGAGGCGGTCATATAAAAGCTGCGGGATGCACGTTTGAAACAGATATGCAGACTGCATGGGATCAGATAAAAACAGCCATCGAAGAAAGTTTGAGGAACTAAATGAGCCTTATTGAAACAGGAATCATAAATGTATTAAAACCGCAGGATTTCACGTCTCATGACTGCGTAGCGATCATGAGGGGCGTTCTGGGGCTTAAAAGAGTAGGTCATACAGGGACACTTGATCCTATGGCTACAGGAGTGCTGCCGGTATGTGCAGGGCCTGCTGCAAGAGTCATGGAATATCTGGACCTGGATTTCAAGACATACGAATGCGAGATGCAGCTGGGGCTTACTTCCGATACTCTGGATATCTGGGGTGAAGTAGAGCAGGCAGGTGATGCTTCCGCGGTCACAGAAGAACAGATCAGGGAAGCTTTTGTGCCTTTCAAAGGCATGATAAGCCAGGTTCCGCCAAAATACTCTGCAATCAAGATAGATGGCAGGAAGCTGTACCAGTATGCGCGCTCAGGTGAAGACGTAGATATACCTACAAGGGAAGTCTATATAAATGATATAGAAATCATCTCCATTGACATGAAAGAAAAGAAAATCTTATGGAGAGTTGAATGTTCAAAAGGAACATATATACGGAGCATCTGCAGAGACATCGGTGATGCACTGGGATGCGGGGCTGTTATGACAGGACTGACACGTACGGCAAGCGGTGCGTTTACTATCGAAAATGCTGTAGATATCCGTCAGCTGAGAGACATG
>JAGBGL010000179.1 GCA_017936025.1 Bacillota bacterium
AAGCCTCTTCCTCCTGAAGGGACAGGAAAGAACGGTTCACTTCATATTTTCTGTTCTTTTCATGATCCACATAACATCCGCACAGTCTTGAAATAGTACATCTGTCAGGATCAAACTGTTTTTTTATTTCCAGGATTTCTTTACTTATCATAATCCTACCTCTTTCATTTCCGGTTTAAAAAGGCACCGTTCACATAACGTGTACGATGCCTGTATCATACTGTTTTATTATAACAGATTTTTATAAATATGAAATAATTTTATTCGATGATAACGCCGTCATCATCTACCTGAAAATCATCAATGCCCGGAACAAAATCCTCTACTGCAGCGTCAGCATCTTCTTTTTTCATAGTTTCACGGAGCAGTGCTTCCACACGTTCCATTACATCCGGATTTTCAGCCAGATATGTTTTAACATTTTCACGGCCCTGACCGATTCTGTTACCATCAAAGCTGTACCATGATCCCGCTTTTTCGATAATCTTAGCCTCTACTGCACAGTCTAATACGTCGCCTTCTCTGGAAATACCCTGACCGTACATGATATCAAATTCAGCCTGTTTGAAAGGCGGAGCCACTTTGTTCTTAACAATTTTAACTCTTGTTCTGTTGCCAAGGAACTCGTCTCCGGATTTGATGCTCTCAACTCTTCTCACATCCATACGCATGCTGGAATAGAATTTCAGAGCACGTCCGCCTGTTGTTGTTTCAGGATTACCGAACATAACCCCAACCTTTTCACGGAGCTGGTTGATAAATACGACAGATGTTTTAGATTTATTAACAATACCTGTCAGTTTTCTCAAAGCCTGAGACATCAGTCTTGCCTGCAGACCAACATGAGAATCACCCATTTCGCCCTGGATTTCTGCCTTAGGAACCAGTGCTGCAACGGAGTCAACAACCACGACATCCAGAGCGCCGCTTCGAACGAGCATTTCACATATTTCCAGTGCCTGCTCGCCTGTATCAGGCTGAGACACCAGTAATTCATCAACATTGACGCCTAATTTTCTCGCATATTCAGGATCCAGTGCATGTTCTGCATCGATGAATGCAGCACGTCCGCCTGTTTTCTGCGCCTCTGCGATTATATGTAATGTAAGAGTTGTTTTACCAGAAGATTCAGGTCCATAAACCTCTATGATTCTTCCTTTCGGAACGCCTCCGATTCCTGTTGCCAGGTCCAGACTCATGGATCCTGTTGAAATAGCCTCGATCTCCATCTGGGCACTTTCATCACCAAGTTTCATGATCGCACCTTTGCCGAACTGTCTCTGGATCTGCTGTAATGCTGCCTCCAGTGCTTTATCTTTATCGTCTCTACTTACTGTAGTATTCTTTGCTACTGCCACGTTCTTTACCTCCAAAACTGCATTTCGAACATTTGTTCTTTTTTATATATTACCCTAATTTCAACTGCAGGTCAAGCAGTTTTTCCTGCTTTTTTATTTCATATATCCATTAAAATATTATTTGATTTTACCGCCTGCAATATTATAATCAAATCAGGAGGAAAACCGTACTACGGTCTTTTCCTTTGATGATCGCTGTGATCGCTTAAAGGTTCAAAGTCTTAAGCGATCATTTTCTTTTTTGGCTATCCCCGGCCGCTTCACTTGTCCCCCTGACGTAAGTAATTATACCGCAATTGGTTATTTATGGCAACCATTTATTTCCATAATGATGCCTGATTTACAAATAAGCAAAAAGACCCCAATGGGCCTTTTTAACTTGAAATCATATAATCAATATTTCTTAAATCAGCTTATTTATCATATCCAGCATATTCATCACTGTGATATGACGGATATACTTGCGGCTGATATTTCTGATCTGCAGTTTTCTGCAATGAGTCTCCCCTTTGTAATGAGCACCGACGAACACCGTGCCTACCGGCTTTTCTTCTGTTCCGCCGCCCGGGCCCGCTATACCTGTAACAGAAATGCAGAAATCGCTTCCGCTGACGCGGTGCAGGCCTTCTGCCATCTCACGTGCAGTTTCTTCACTGACAGCACCGAATTTATCAAGAGTTTCAGCGCTGACTCCCAGTTCCTGCATTTTCGCTTCATTGCTGTATGTAACGAGTCCTCTGTCGAACACTGCGGAAATGCCGGCAATATCGGTCATTCTTGAAGCAAACAGCCCTCCGGTACAGGACTCTGCGCATGACAGAGTAATGCCCTTATCCATCAGCTTGCCTGCTGCGACATCCACCAGTTCCTCATCATCACAGCTGTAGATGTATTCGCCGATATACTTTTTGACTTCTTCCAGCATTCCGTCTACTGCAGACTGCGCCTCCTCCATAGTTTTTCTCTTGGAAGCAATCCTCACAGCAGATTCACCTTCCTTTGCATATGTTGCGATCGTAGGATCTGTCTGGCCGTTGATTACAGGAAGCAGTTCCATTTCCAGCTGTGATTCACCAATGCCGAAAGTCCTGATCATTCTGTAGTAGATACAGTCGTCAGAAAGACTTTCAAGGTATGGCTTCAGTTTTTTCTGGAACATATTCGTCATTTCTCTCGGAGGTCCGGGCAGACATGCGATGATCTTGCCATTCTGCTCCAGCGCAAATCCCGGCGCTGTTCCAGCATCATTATGGAACACAACAGACCTTGAAGGCATATATGCCTGTTTTCTGTTATTTTCCGGCATCACCCGTCCGCCTTTTCTGAACATATCTTCCAGATAATCAAGGCTCGGCTGGTGCAGCACCAGTTCATCTCCCAGCACTTCGCATGCGATTTCCTTAGTCATGTCGTCCTGCGTAGGTCCGAGACCTCCGGTAGTGATTACAAGATCACAGTCTTCGAATGCCATCTCGATCATCTCTTTCAGACGCTGCGGATTATCACCTACAGTATAATGGTACATTACATCTATTCCCAGGAAATTAAGCTGCTGGGAAAGATACGCTGTATTCGTATTTACGACCTGTCCGAACAGCAGCTCTGTTCCGACACTCAGTATTGCAGATTTCATTTAATTTACCTCATTATGTTCAAAACGGCCCGCCATTTCCGGCAGGCCGAATATTATTCTAGTCCATAGACAGTAACTGTCTATTTTTGTAAAAATATTCCGCCCCGGAAATAATAGTCATAGCTACTGCGATCCACAGGAATATCTGGTCCATAGGGATTCCGATATAGCTGAATGGCCAGTTAGCCAGCAGAAGCAGCGGAATAGCGATCATCTGTGTAATTGTTTTGATTTTTCCTGTAGGTGCAGCTGCAATAACAATACCCTGCTCTACTGCAACCTGACGCAGTCCTGTTACAGCAAATTCTCTCGCCAGGATGACAACTACCATCCACGCAGGAACATTGCCCAGTTCAACAAGGCATACCAGTGCAGCCATTACCAGCAGTTTGTCCGCAAGCGGATCCATCAGTTTGCCGAAGTTGCTCACAAGATTGTATTTTCTTGCAATGTGTCCGTCCAGCATGTCAGTCAGCGCTGCCAGAATGAAAATAATAGTTGCCGCATAGCGGAATTCCATCATCAGAACTACAATAAAAATAGGAATCGCGATGATTCTGGCCATCGTCAGTTTATTTGGCAAATTCATTAGTATACCTCCTTGCCTGTTAAATCATAATCAAATGCATCATTTATCTGTACCTTTACAAAATCTCCCGGTACAAGTTCTCTATCTGAAGTGAAAATCACTGAGTTATCGATTTCAGGCGCATCGTACTGTGTTCTTCCGATATATGCACCTTCAGGATCGATTTCTTCAACCAGAACATCCAGCGTCTTTCCGACCATCGTCTGATTGTGCTCCAGTGAAATTTCCACCTGCATACGCATTACAGCATCCTGCCTTTCAGCCTTCACTTCTTCATCGATCTGATTTTCCATCTCAGCCGCAGGAGTTCCTTCTTCCATAGAATAAGTAAACACTCCCAGTCTTTCGAAACACATTTCTTCAGTAAAATCCATCAGTTCTTCGAAATCGTCTTCTGTTTCACCCGGAAAACCTACGATGAATGTCGTACGGATATTGATATCAGGCATCGCAGTTCTCAGTTTGCCTATGGTTTCCCTGATGCTGCTGTTTGTGGATCTGCGGTTCATTGCTTTCAGAACAGCATCGCTGCAGTGCTGAAGAGGAATGTCGATATAGTTGCAGATTTTCTCTTCCTCTGCCATTACCTGTATCAGCTCATCCGTGATCCTGTCTTCGTAGCAGTACATCAGTCTCAGCCATTTGAGGCCATCGATACGGCACAGTTTTTTCAGCAGCTGCGGAAGCACGTAATCACCGTACAGATCGATTCCGTATGAAGTAACGTCCTGCGCGATCAGGATGATTTCTTTAGTTCCCTGCTGCACGAGCCATTCAGCTTCACGGACAATGACCTCCTGCTTTCTGCTGCGGAATTTGCCTCTGATGTGAGGAATCACGCAGTATGCACACAGATTATTACATCCTTCGGAAATTCTGAGAGTCGCTGTATACGGATTATCTTCCAGTTTTCTCAGCATAGACTCCTCGAATTCCACGCAGTAATCTCCTCTGTGCTTTTCACGCTTTCCTGCCTCAAAACCGTCCAGAATTTCCGGCAGCTTGTTATAATCATTCACTCCGAGGAAGATATCAACTTCGGGCATTTCCTCAAACAGCTCGTCCGCATAACGCTGTGACAGGCATCCCGAAACAGCCAGCACCGCCCCGTTCTCTTTGTATTCTGCCAGTTCAAAAATTCTTTCAATAGACTCTGTCTTGGCATCATTGATGAATCCGCATGTATTCACCATAATAAAGTCAGCATCTTCAGGAAACTTCACGATCTCATGACCGCTGTGTTCCAGCAGACCTGCCGCCATTTCGGAGTCATTGAAATTCTTCGGGCAGCCAAGTGTATCAATATATATTTTCATTTATTCTCCTTCAAAATCCTCTAAGTCTTCTGATAAACCTCTGAATTCCTCTTCCGTCATCAGTACCTGACGCGGCTTGCTTCCTTCAGAAGGGCCGATTATTCCGCGGGCTTCCATAATGTCTATGATTCGTGCTGCACGGTTGTATCCTATACGGAAGCGTCTCTGCAGCATGGATGCGGAAGCCGTTCCCGCCATAACTACAGTTTCGATCGCGTCCGGAAGCAGATCATCTCCGTCATCAGCAGTCTGCGGCATACCGACTTTATCGATAGAACTTATAACATCATCCGCATAAACGGTTTCTGAAGTCTGTCCTTTTACAAACTCGATGACATCATTTACTTCCTGATCAGATATAAAGTTACCCTGTACACGCACAGGCTTTCCGCCGCCGATCTTCAGCAGCATATCTCCTTTACCTACCAGTTTTTCCGCACCGGCCATATCCAGTATAGTTCTTGAGTCGAACTGGGAAGCCACAGCAAATGCGATTCTGGAAGGGATATTTGCCTTGATTACACCTGTGATTACATCAACAGAAGGTCTCTGTGTCGCTACGATCAGGTGCATTCCCGCTGCTCTGGCTTTCTGTGCAAGTCTGCAGATAGAATCTTCGACCTGGGAAGGTGCTGCCATCATAAGATCTGCCAGCTCATCGATGATGATAACGATCTGAGGCAGGAATTTATCTTCCTCACCGTTCTTCATTACCGCACTGTTATAGCTTGCCAGTTCACGTACGCCGGATTCGGCAAACTTCTTATATCTGTCTTCCATTTCCGCAACGGCCCAGTTGAGCGCCGCAGCAGCTTTTGTCGGTTCTGTTACAACTGGTATCAGCAGATGCGGGATACCGTTATAATTAGTCAGCTCAACTACCTTAGGGTCGATCAGCACAAGTTTTACTTCTTCTGGTTTTGCTTTATACAGTATACTTGTGATTATACTGTTTACGCATACACTCTTGCCGGATCCTGTGGAACCTGCGATCAGCAGATGCGGAGCACCTTTAAGGTCAGCAGTAATTGCATTGCCTGCAATATCTTTCCCTACAGCAAAAGTGATTTTCGATTTGGCATCTTTAAACTCCGGAGTATCAATGATATCACGGATAGTCACCATATTGATCTTATCATTTTCGACTTCGATACCGACAGCCGCCTTGCCCGGAATAGGAGCTTCTATTCTGATGCTCTTTGCTTCCAGATTCAGCGCAATATCGTCTGCAAGGCTTACGATACTCTTTACTTTTACTCCTACATTAGGATGTATCTCATATCTTGTTATGGCCGGACCCTGTGTAACATTTGCAACCTTGGCATCGATATTAAAGTTGCGGAGTGTTTCTTCGAGTTTTGCAGCTTTTGCCTGAAGCCCGGCGTTGATTGCGGCCCTGCCTTTAGGTGCCGCTCCTTTATTCAGCAGACTGACCGGAGGGAATTTGTAGGTCCTGACCGGTTTAGTACTGTTGTTGATTTCTTTAGGATCCAGTGCAGCTTTTGCTGCCTGGCTGTTTGTGATTTTTTCAGGTTCTTTTTTTATAACGCCGGCTGGAATGGCTTCCGTAACAAATCCGATCTGTCCATCCGGAAGCTCTTCTGCGTAATCTTCCGTATCAGCATGTCCATCTGACAGAATTCCGCTGTCTGTGAACCCTATATGTTCATCATCTGTGTCATACTGCTCCGCATATTCAGCATTGCTGCGTGCGAGGCTTTCTCCGTAGCTGTCCAGTCCTGTACCATAATCGGTATTACTGTTTTCACCAAACAGATCATCATCGTACATATACTCTAGTATGTTTCTCTGACTATCTGAAATATTCAGTTTTGACAGGTCAGGTTTTGCCTTTGCCGGCGGTGTTTCCGGTTCAGGTTCTTCCATGCCCTGCTCCTTCAGCCGCTTGAGGAAGCTGAAACGTTTTTTATTTTCGTCAGTTTCTGTTTTATCCTCTGTTACAGGCTCGATTGAAGAAACCGGCGGAAGCTTTGACATCTCGATTTCCAGCTGTTTCTGTTCCTGCTCTCTCTGCTTCTCCCTTTCTTTTTCACGCTTTTCTCTGTCTTCAATGCGCTGGACGCGTTTTTCTTTTGCTTTTTCAAAGAATGCTGAAATAGGAGTATTAACTATCAGCAGCAGGCAGATTATGATAACCAGAATCGAAATAATATATAATCCCGGAATACCGAATGCCTTCACTAAAAGGCTTCCTACATACATACCCAGCAGGCCGCCGCCTTCAAGACGGACGCCGTAATGATAATACTCTGATGCATCAGCAAGAGAAAAGCCGAGCATTCCCGGATCGATAAATCTGGCCGAATTCAGGAATGTCATCATCAGCAGGATGATACACAGAAGGATAACTGATTTTCTTCCGATATGTATCATTTTCTTTGCAACCAGCATCACACCATATGCAACGAAATAATACGGTATTATGTATGCTACGAATCCGAAAAGGCCCATAAAGAAATCTGACAGCGCCTCTCCGACTGCACCTGCTGCATGTGTCTGAAATGCAAGCGCAAGGAAGATCCCCACGGCAATAAATACAACACCGCAGATGTCATCTTTAACATTCGGATTCATCGGCTGCCTGCCTGTATCTTTCACTGTTTTTCCTTTGGTTTTGCCGCCTGATGCAGTTTTTTTATTTTTAGATCCCGGAGGTCTTCCGGGCTTTCTTTTCTGCTCTGACATTGTATATCCTTTCCTTTCCCTTATCCCTTTTGTACACAAAAATCCATTTAATATTATAACATAAATTACTATTTTTTCATATAAAAATATACGAAAGGTTTTACAAATCTCATATGACATGATACAATGATTATTATCTATAGTTATTAGTAATTGTTTATATAAATTCAAGGAGGACAAAAATGAGTAAAAAACCGAACATTGCAATTGTTGGCGCCACAGGAGTTGTAGGCTCTACGTTCCTCAAAGTATTAGAAGAAAGGGATTTTCCTTTTGAAAACGTATACATGATGGCGTCTGCAAAATCTGCAGGCAAAACCGTTACATTCAAAGGCAAAGATTACGTAGTTGAAGAACTGAACGAACATTCCTTCGAAAAGGATATCGATATCGCTCTCTTCTCTGCAGGCGGAAGCACTAGTGAAAAATACGCTCCTATCGCTGCAAAATGCGGAGTTACTGTTGTAGATAACAGCTCCCAGTGGAGAATGGATCCAGAAGTTCCTCTGGTAGTTCCGGAAGTAAATGCTGATGATATCAAATGGAACAAAGGCATCATCGCTAACCCTAACTGCTCCACTATCCAGGCTATGGTAGTATTAAAACCGCTGCATGACAAATATACAATCAAGAGAGTTGTATACTCCACTTATCAGGCAGTATCCGGCTCCGGTGTAAAAGGAATCAGCGACCTGGAAGAAGGTCTGAAGGGCAACGATAAATGCGAAGCATATGCTCACCCTATCGCAGGCAACTGCATCCCTCACATCGATGTATTCCTGGAAAACGGATATACAAAAGAAGAAATGAAAATGATCAACGAGACTCACAAAATTCTGGGAGATGATACGATCAAAGTTACAGCTACTACAGTACGTGTACCTGTATTTGATTCCCACAGTGAATCCATCAACATCGAATTCGAAAAACCTATCGATGTAGACGAAGTAAGAGAAACACTGGCTAACTTCCCTGGAATCGTAGTTCAGGATGATCCTGCTAACAACGTTTATCCACTGGCACGTAATGCTGCAGGCACTAACGAAGTTTACGTCGGACGTATCAGAAGAGACTTCTCCGTTGAAAACGGAATCAACCTGTGGGTCGTAGCTGACAACATCCGTAAAGGTGCTGCAACAAACGCTGTACAGATCGCAGAAGAACTGATCAAATAAAAAACTTTATATGACACATACCTGCCGAGAAAATTTTCAAAGTTTTCTCGGCATTTTTTTATGACCTGCCCGTATCTCTGATACGGCGCGCAGGTCAAACGCAACCAGTTGCAGCACCTGTGGTGCGTGGCAACTGTCTGTGAAGTTAAAGGCCCGTATCTCTGATACGGCGCGCATTTGAAAGGAGTGAAACTTATGACATTATTTAAAGGCGCAGGCACCGCTATGGTCACTCCGTTCGAAAACGGTAAAGTTGACTACAGACGCCTGGAAGCACTTCTGGACTGGCAGATAGGTTCCGGTATCGATGCAGTAATTACATGCGGAACTACCGGTGAGGCTTCCACTCTTAATGATAAAGAACATATCGAAACTGTAGAATTCACCGTAAAGAAAACACGCGGCCGTGTACCTGTTATTGCAGGAGCCGGCAGCAATGATACTCATCACGCTGTATATATGTCTGAAAAACTCGAAGAAAAAGGTGCCGACGGTCTGCTGATCGTGACACCCTACTATAATAAATGTACTGAAAAAGGCCTTATAAAACATTACATCAAAATCGCAGATTCAGTAAATATTCCTGTAATCCTCTACTCCGTTCCCGGCCGGACCGGAGTAAATATAAGTCCTGCTGTTGTAAAGGAACTTCATTCCCACCCGAATATCTGCGGGATCAAAGAAGCCAGCGGTAATATCGCTCAGGTAGTCGATATTGCAGGGTTTGTAAGCGACGATTTCGCCCTGTATTCAGGTAACGATGAAATGATCGTCCCTGTACTTTCGCTGGGTGGAACCGGTGCAATTTCAACACTTTCCAATATTATGCCTTCTGACACCGCAAAGATGATACACCTGTATCTGGCCGGAGATACGGAGCAGGCAAAAGAAATGCAGATCAGCCTTAAACCTTTGATCGATGCTCTCTTCGCAGAAGTAAATCCTATCCCTGTCAAAGCCGCACTGTCCATGATGAACAAAGTGCTTCCCGAATACCGGCTTCCTTTATGTCCCGCCGAGAACAAAACGCTCTATGAGATCATGACATTGCTTGAAGACTATAAACTTATCTGAACATCAAAACAGCCCGCATCAAAGCGGGCTGTATTTTTTTATTCAACTATTCTTCTGATCGTAGTCATATCCTTACGGTATGATGTCGGAGAAATAATTATTCCTTTTGTTGGTGTGCTTGCATGGATAACTTTATCATTTCCTATGTACAGCGCAACATGTCCAGGATAGCAGATAATGTCTCCCGGCTTGATCTGACTGTAAGTCACTGCTCTTCCTACTTTCGCCTGTTCGGAAGTAGTTCTTGGCAGGCTGATTCCGAAATGAGCATATACACTCTGTGTGAATCCGGAGCAGTCTGTTCCGTTAGTCAGGCTTGTTCCGCCCCATTTATACGGATTTCCCTCAAACTGAAGTGCATAATTTACAACCTGCTGGCCTGTGCATACTCCTGTCGCTGAATCTCCGCTGTTTACCTTGTCAGAAGCAGATGGGTCAAATGCCACTGCATAATCAAGATAGATCCAGTATCCGTTGGATTTCAGCTGGCCCCACTTGCCATCTGCAGTCTTTGCTTTCAGCTGATATACATTTCCCTTTGTTACGTAACCCTTGATTTCAGAATCAGTACTGTAGCTGGCCCTCATTCTCAGACCTGTACCCGTAACTTTAACATATTCAGATGTTGCAACTACCGCTTTTTCTTCAGGTTTTGGCTGTTCTGCCGGAGCCTCTGTTTTCACAGGTTCTGTATATTCCAGATAGATCCAGTATCCGTTGTCACTGATCTGGCCCCATTTTCCGTCTTTTGTCTTCGCTTTCAGCTGACACACTGTGCCCTTTGAAAGTTTTCCTTTGATCGCAGCAGAAGTGCTATAGCCTGCTCTCATTCTAAGGTTATTTTCCGTAACCTTTACTTTTTCTGTGGAAGCAACTGTCACTGCTTCTGCCTGATTATCACTTACCGGAACGGTATAGCTGAGATAGATCCAGTATCCTGTATCTGCGATCTGGCCCCATTTTCCGTCTTTTGTCTTCGCCTTCAGCTGATATACTGTATTTTTTGTTGCTTTTCCCATTGACTTGGATGAAGTGCTGTAACTTGCTCTGAAATGCAGGTCTGTTACTGTTACTTTTACCTTGTCCGTGGAAGCCACGACATTCGGATCTGATGCCGGTGTTGTATAGCTGAGATAGATCCAGTACCCTGTATTTGCGATCTGACCCCATTTTCCATCTGAAGTTTTCGCTTTCAGCTGATATACAGCGTTTTTTGTTGCCTTACCCATCGACTTGGATGAAGTGCTGTAACTTGCTCTGAAATTCAGATCAGTTACCGTCACTTTAACATATTCATTTGTTGATACTACAGTTGCAGCCGCAGCCGTATATGAACCCGTATCATAATATGCACCTGCAGCAGGCACCGCTGTATAAAACATACATGCAATAATTATAAAACTAATGCATCTTCTTAATTTATTCATTATGTTTACCTCAATTCCAATCAAGTATGCATTTATTATATCACTAAAGCCCTCTATTTGCAACACTTTCAGCCAATTTCACAAACTTTTTACGCATAATTTTTTGCATGTAAAATAATATATTATGTAAACTAAATGTGTGCAATTACTATACATTACAATGAAACATATTTTCTCCCCGATACCTTATTTGCTACTAAAAAAACAATAAAAAAGAGGATAATTTTCATTATCCTCTTTAAAAACTTACCAATTTTTCAATTAAGCTTCGGACGCTACAACATCCTTACCATTGTAGTAGTTGCAATTTGGGCAAACTCTATGTGGAAGCTTAGGCTCGTGACACTGTGGACAGATAGAGAGTCCAGGTGCTGTCATCTTCATGTTTGGTGATCTTCTTTTGTCTCTTCTAGCCTTAGAAGTTTTTCTCTTAGGTACTGCCAGTTTCTACACCTCCTTTTTGCTCATTTGTTGTGATATGTGCAACAACTCCTCGATTATACTAGAAGTTGTGCTGCTTGTCAACTAATTATTTACAAAGCAACAAATTATTTGCAAAGTCTGTAAGTATCTCTAGCAATCATTAATTCTTCGTTTGTAGGGATCAGCATTACAGTTACTTTGGAGTCATCTCTGGAGATGATAGTTTCTTTACCTCTTACCTTGTTCTTAACCAGGTCAAGTTTGATTCCCAGGTTGCCCAGATCGTTACAGATGATGTCTCTCATAGCGATATCGTTTTCACCAACACCTGCTGTGAATACGATAGCGTCACATCCGTTCATTTCTGCGATGTAAGCACCGATGTAGAATCTTACTTTGTGAGCGAATGCTTTCAGTGCCAGCATAGCTCTTTCGTTTCCTTCTTCAGCTGCTGCTTCCAGATCTCTGAAGTCAGAGGATACGCCGGAGATACCCAGTACGCCGGATTTCTTGTTCAGGATTTCGTTAGCTTCACCAGGAGCCAGACCTTCTTTTTCTCTGATGAATGTTACGATAGCAGGGTCGATGTCGCCGGATCTTGTACCCATTACCAGTCCCTGCAGTGGAGTCAGACCCATGGATGTATCCAGAACCTGTCCGCGTTTGATAGCTGTTACGGAAGCACCGTTACCCAGGTGGCAAGTGATGATCTTCAGATCTTTGATATCAACGTTCATGATATCAGCACATCTTTCAGCTACATATTTGTGAGAAGTTCCGTGGAAGCCGTATCTTCTGATTCCGTATTTTTCATAGTATTCATAAGGAATAGCGTAGATGTAGGATTCTGGTGGCATTGTCTGATGGAATGCTGTATCGAATACACCTACCATTGGAGTGTTAGGCATCAGTTCCTGGCAAGCTGCGATACCCAGTAAGTTTGGTGGGTTGTGCAGAGGAGCCAGATCTACGCATTCTTCCAGAGCTGCGATTACGGAATCATCGATTCTTACGGATTCAGCATATTTTTCACCAGCGTGTACTACTCTGTGACCTACTGCTCCGATTTCGCTCATGTCTTTAACTACACCGTGATCAGGATCTACCAGTGCATCCATAACGTGTCCGATAGCGTCTTTGTGGTCAGCCATTGGAGTTGTTAATTTGAACTTGTCCTGTCCGATTTTTTCGTGAGTGATTGTAGAACCTTCGATACCGATTCTTTCAACCAGACCTTTACATTCTAATACTTCGTTTGTCATATCAAGTACCTGGTACTTCAGGGAAGAAGAACCACAGTTGATAACTAATACTTTCATTACTATTCCCTCCATTTGTGAAATTTAATAATTAACCTTAACTATTATAACTGTTTTACCTGCGACTTTCAACCTTTTTGAATAAAGGGATGCATTACATAGTCGCTTTTTTTATATAAATCATTGCCCGCGATAATATTGTACATA
>JAGBGL010000180.1 GCA_017936025.1 Bacillota bacterium
ATGAAAATAAGGAGGCGAAGTGATGTTCAGAGAAATGAGACTTAAAGAAGACAATCAGCTGCCTGCTGCACAGGCGATAGAGATGCTTAAAAAGGCACCTTACGGTGTGATGGCACTGGATGGCGATGATAATTATCCTTATACAGTACCTGTGAATTTTGTTTATGATGATAACAAGATTTATTTTCACGGAGCTGTTGAAGGCCATAAGGTCGATGCTGTAAAGAGAAACGAAAAGGTTTCTTTCTGTGTCGTAACTCAGGCGGACATCATACCGGAAGCATATAACTGTCTTTACCTGAGCACTGTTGCTTTCGGAAAGATAAGATTTGCGGCTGATGACGCGGAAAAGAAAAAAGCCTTTGAGCTTATAATCGACAAATATTCCAAAGGTTTTGAAGCCGGCGGTCATGAGTATATGAAAGCTTCCTGGGATGAAGTGCTGGTGTTCGTTATAGAGCTGGAGCACATCACAGGTAAAAAGGGTACGCCATAGATGCGTTGACGGATTATCGGAGCGTGTCTGAAATTCGGTACCACCCGATAAAAAACTAACCTGATAATATTGATTAGATAAAAAAGCGATAACCGGTAAAATCCGATTATCGCTTTTCGTATTTCTTGACGTTTTCCGACAATTTTTTATCGGAAAATTATTTGGGTTCTTTGCCTTCGCTGAACACGCGGATCATTTCGCGGGTCAGGCTGATTCCGTCATCGGCTGCTTCGGGCGGGATGCTGTCTCTGTGATGCCATGTCGCGGAAGCCAGTTCGTTTTCATCCAGTGAAACCTGATCGTCGCCGTCCAGTTCGCAGAAGTATCCCAGTGACAGGTTTCCGACGATGCCCCATGGCTGAGTCTTGTAATATCGGATGTTTTTGACTTTCAATCCGACTTCTTCCATGACTTCGCGGGCAACGGCTTCTTCGGCTGTTTCGCCGATCTCGATGAAACCGGCCAAAAGGCCGTAGCGTTTTGTTTTCAGTGCGGCGTGCTGGGCCAGCATGATCTTGTCGCCGTTTGTCAGGGCGATGATGCATGCCGGAGAGATCCTTGGGAATATCATATTTCCGCACTCAGGGCAGCGCATCATACGTTCTTTCGCATCGTGAACTGTTGGATGTCCGCAGCTTCCGCAGAAGCGGTTCGCGCGGTACCACACGAACAGGTGCCATGCAGTCATCAGTGCAAAGCAGATATTCTTGGAAGGCAGCTGCCGGTAATAACGGGTGCCTTCGTATTTAAAGCGGTCATCGCCGGGCTGCCCGGCCTCGCCCATCCACAGGAAGTAATTCTGGCCCTGCATGTTGAATGCGTACTTTACGGGACAGTCAGTCCATAACTTCCAGTCTTCTGCAGAGGACCATTCGCGTACCTGCTTCCATGTCGGCAGCGTCAGTATATCATTTTCATCGCATGCCGCAAGCAGTTTGCTCCCGCAGACGCATACGACAAAGTCTTCATCGTTTATATCGAGGGGAAGGTACTGGTTGTCCAGCTTCCCGAAATCTAAATCCTGTATCATTATTATCAGGTTCCTTTCTTAGAGTTTGCAGTTTTCCGTTATCAAATAGTCAGATGCATGATCTGGTTACCGCATGGCGGGAATTATTTTTTGTTGATAATTGCCGCTAGTTCAAATCTGCTGTGGATATCCAGCTTGTGGTAGATGTTTTTTGTATGGTCTTTGACCGTGTATTCGGAGATGAACAGCATCTTGGCGATGTCGCGGTTGCTGTAACCACGGCTGATAAGATCGGCAACTTCCAGTTCGCGTTCGGTGAGAACGGAAAGTCTGGAAGAGAATACCGGAACTGCACGGCCTGTTTCCTTGCTGATGAGCTTTTCGTTCAGAACGCCCAGCAGGAAAGGAGATACCAGCAGGTATACTATTGCGGTTACGATGATGATTGCCAGATATGACAGATACAGCATCGTCAGGTCGCTTCGGAAGATTTCCAGCATTGAAGAGTGAACCACCACTGCAACAACAGCGAGCGACATCAGAATTGCAACTGCGAATCTGCTCGGATACTGTTTCACTACGACAAGGATAACCAGCGGAAGCAGTGCACAAGCTGTCATTGACACACTGATGAAGATACATGCAGGAATCTGAAGAGCCGGTACATAAAGTGACATGAACAGCATCAGGTATCCGAGTGCGCCGATGGAAATCGCAAAAGGTAAAGTCTTCAGCGGATGCATTTCTCTGCGCTTGTATAAATAGTACAGAATCAGTGCGGCGATTCCGGCAAAGCCGTAGAACATGGATACTCCGTGATCGATCTCTGCGGCAACGGCAGGGCCGATAACGCCCAGCAGGGCACCCAGCAGGGCCAGAAAATAAGCGCCGGAGAGCAGCTTTTTCGGACGGATCAGGTTATCGCTCTTCTTAACAAAGCGAGGGCAATTTTCGGAAGGAAGCCGGCAGTAGAAATATGTCAGCGGAATCAGCATAATTACGATACCAAATCGGAAGCCGCTGAATGGGATCGGTGCGATTTCGTTCTGAATAAAAGCGATGATAAAGTAGCCGATAGGGTAGCAGAGCATCAGGTGCAGTATCGCAGTCTTTTCCTTCAGCAGAAAGACGATAGTCGCGGATTCAAAGCCGATCATGAAACAGCAGCAGAACACTTGTATGTAAAGGAGCAGTGCCAGAGTTTCCGGAGCCATCGGCATGAACAGTCCGAAGGCAGTTACCAGTGCAACGAGTGCGGAAGCCCTTGCGGCCCACACGAATTTGTCCGGTATAATAATCAGCAAAATGATGCAGATGATATAGGCTGCAACAATCAGCGTTGTCGTGTTGTCCATGCTGATAGGCAGCGGCACATTTCCGTCGATCGTAAGAGCCGGTCCCATATAATAGATGATGCCCATTTGCCATACAATGAACATCATAAAGCAGAAGAGTCTTGAGAGAGGATATTCTATCCTCTTTTTTTCATTCTCAAAAAGTAAGTTTTCGTTCATAAATAAGTCCTTTCGCCAGGTGGAAAGGGATTCCCCTCCAATATCCCCCCGATGGGGGATGGTAAAGATGCTAGAATATTAGTATTATTCAGTAAATAAATGGCAATGCAATTATATCACATAATTTTGTCAGAGAAAAGGAGGTGGGGCATGAAGCAATTATATGAACAGGTTCATGCAGACGCTCAGCAGATGCAGTTCTGTGCTGAATGTGAAATCAGCGGAAAAAGGATTTATTCCAGAAAGCTTCCGCTGCTTTGCAGAAGCAATGCCCTGCTGGAGTCCCTTGAAAAAGGGCGCGTGGGCGGAATCAGGCAGAGGCTCTATAACAGCAGCCATGCTTCGGCCACGCAGGACCTGGCGAGATACTTCAATCAGTGCCGCAGCTGCGGCAAATGGGTCTGCGATGAAATGTATGAACCGGAAGAAATGATATGTATGAATTGTAAGGATGAGAAATAACAGGAGGAATATCATGGGTAATGATTTATTTGGAGGCCTGGGCGGCCTGATGAAAGGACTGAGCAACCTGATGCCTCAGGATGATCCTGCAGTAAAAATGATGAATGCACACACTCAGGTGAGTGATCTGCAGAAACAGGAGAAGGATCTGTATGTACAGATCGGTAAAATGGCTGTTGAAAAATACGGTCTGGAATCTTTCGGCGAAATCGCTGATAAACTGAAACTGGTACAGAGCAATCTGGCGGTAGCACAGGGTGAGCTCAACGCACAGAAGGCTGAGCAGGAAGCAAAAGACAAGGCGGCTGAAGCTGCAGCAGCTGCACTGAGATGCCCAAGCTGCGGTTTCACAAACCCTGAAGGAACAAAATTCTGTCAGGAATGCGGCACAAAAATGGGAGCTTCCCACTGCACATCCTGCGGAGCTGAACTGGCACCGGGAACTAGATTCTGCGGAGAATGCGGGGCAAGACAGCCTGAATAGGAGGTGATCCTGTGGCAACATATAAAAAACCATGCATGCACTGCAAAACACTGATTGACGGAGATTCACGCTTTTGTCCTACATGCGGAAGCCGCAGTCCATTCGGTTATGTGTGTCCGACATGCCGTACACCTATCTCCAAAGAGCAGGTGGCATGTCCGGGATGCGGCAGGCATTTGCGGGTGATCTGTCCGTACTGCGGAAAACCGACTTTCGTAGCAGACAAATGCGAGCATTGTCTGGGAACGCTGATGGTCAAATGCCAGAATCCGCGGTGCGGCGAGATGCAGTTCTTTGAAAATCAGAAGTGTACTGCATGCGGAAAACGACTAAAAAAAGGAAGGTAATCGACATGTTAAAGTCTTTCACTAGGAATTATCAGGACAACTCTACAGATGCGGGCTTCCAGTTCACATTTTACTGTGACATCTGCAACGACGGATACAAGTCCAGCTTCGTAGAATCCGAAACATACAAAAAAGACAAATTCTTTAAAGGTCTGGGAAAAGGTGCGAGCACTCTGGGTAGCCTTCTCGGAGCGAACAATCTCGGTTATAATGCGGACCGTGCGGCTGATATCCTGAGCGAGCGTTTCGAAGGCCGCAGCCCTGAATGGCAGAAAGAACACGAAAGAGCTTTCGAACTTGCGCAGAACGAAGCGCAGCAGCACTTCCACAGATGCCCTAGCTGTAACCAGTATGTATGCGATTCATGCTGGAACGAAGACGAGGGTCTCTGTACTGAGTGTGCACCAAGACAGGAAATCTATGTAGCCAAGGCGAGAGCGGAAGCTATGAAACGTAATATCGATGAAGCCGGTCAGACTGCGACAGTATGGAAAGGCGATATCGAAAGCAAAACTACTATCTGTCCGGTGTGCGGAAAGCCTGCCGGTACAGGAAAATTCTGCAGCAACTGCGGTGCTTCCCTCGCACTGAATGTCTGCCCGAACTGCGGTGCGGAAAATGCACAGGGCGCGAAATTCTGCAACAGCTGCGGAACACCTATGACAGGCGCAGCGCCGGCAGCACCGACAGGAATCTGCCCATCCTGCGGCAAACAGAATGACCCGGGCAGCAAATTCTGCGGAGATTGCGGCACAAAACTGTAGATGCATACTGCAGATGATAGACGGGCGATGTGCTGCCCCACCTTGCTTTGGCGGCGCAGCGTTTAAACTCTGAAAGGAGGAATGCTGAATGAAAAAATTGTTTGTACTGGTGGTTGCATTTGTGCTGATGCTGGCAATGACAGCATGCGGCGGAGGCTCCGGATCAGGCTCTGAAGGTTCCGGCGGCGGAAATGATGCTTCCACGAAGACACTTGGATACTTCAACGAATATGTGATCGGCGGAGAATACACAATGGAAATGCAGATGGAAGTTGATGGCGTGTCCACGACAACAAAATCTGCTGTCAAAGGTGATATGCTGTATTCCGAAACTACAGCAGGCGGAATGACAAGTATAATGATTATGAAGGATAATGAGCAGTATGTTATTGATCCTGCGAGCAAGACCTGCATCAAGATGTCTATGGAAATCGACAGTATGACAGAAATGTTCGAGGATGAAGCCGAAGATTATGCCGCTGCTGTTGCAACAGGTACTGTCGACATCGGCGGAGTAACTTACGAATATGAAGAATTCGTTGTAGAAGATACAAATGTGAAGTACTGCTTTGACGGCAGTGACCTGAAATACATCATCACTACAATGGATGGACAGGAATACACAATGGAAATCATCAGCATGGAAAAAGGTGCTGATGCAAGCCTCTTTGAAATCCCTTCCGGATACACAATGATGGAATACTAATCTGCTTTGTTCAAAGTAGTTTAGACAAAAAGCGGCCCCGCAAGTGCGGGGCCGTGTTATATTATTCTACACCGTAATATTCTCTTAAAATCTGCAGGAAAAGTTCCATTGCAGGGCTGCGCCACTTGTTGCGGTTGAACGCGTAGATGGCAGTCAGTTCGTTGCCCGGCATTTCTGTTGCCAGTTCGATCAGCATGTCTTTATCCAGTTCTTTCTGCACTGTGAACTTTGGCAGCAGAGAAACTCCCAGATTACTCATAACACTCTGCTTGATTGACTCGATGCTCCACAGCTCCAGGTCGGAAGCCAGCGTGATCTCGCGGTTTTCCAGGTATCTGTTGAACATTTTCAGGTACGGAGCGTTCGGGTCGTTCTGGATATGGCATACGGATTTCATCTGGCTTGGAGTGATGAAGTCACGTTCGGCCTCGTCCAGTTCAGGTGAAGCAACCAGGGCCATCGGGAATGTACCGAATTCATGGAATTCGATGTTGGAAGGATACTTGCGGACATCATAATGGATGCCGATGTCGATCGTTCCCTTCAGCAGTTCTTCATGCACCCGGAAGCAGTTCTTTACCTGGATCGCCAGTTTTACTTTCGGCGCCAGTTCTTTGAACTTTTTAAAGACCGGCTGCAGCTGGTATGTAACGAGTGTTTCCGGCAGAGCGACTTTCAGAGTACCCTGCATGTCTTTGCCTTGCTTTTTGAACGTCAACAGTTCTTCAGCTGCCGCGATTACATTGTCTATCAAAGGTATGAGTCTTTCGCCTTCCTGGGTAAGAGCCATCTTGTTACCGCGTTTTTCAAAAATCTGAACGTCCAGCTCTGCTTCCAGCTGTTTTACCTGGAAGGTGATAGTGGACTGGGCATAGTTCAGCGCCTTTGATGCATTAAGATAGCTGCCTGTCTCAATGATTTTTTTAACCGTGTAAAGGGATTTTAGTTCCATGATGTTACCTCCTGGATTGCGGGGGTGAGATTCGGGTCAGGTTTATATTCAGCCATTTTGAACAAATGTATCGAAACGTTCAATTTGAACGAAACTCGATTTGCGTTTATAATATCATAAAGAGTTGAAACCCGCAAGGGTTAGCGGTTCGTTTATATATAGAAATAAAAGGCAGTCTCCATTCCTGTGATATGTACCCCCTTTACTGGACAAAAACCAGTAGAGGGGGTTTTTCTATGCGTTACAGTTATGAATTTAAGAGAAACTGTGTTGACCTTTACCGTCATGGTCAGTGGCCGGAAACACCAGATGGTGTCAAAGAGCATAC
>JAGBGL010000181.1 GCA_017936025.1 Bacillota bacterium
AAAAAGACTGAATTGAATTTTAATTGACGGAATTAACACACCATATATAATTCCCATTTTCAATAAAAAAGCAGTCTTACATTTAGTAAAACCGCTTAACCATTCCTTCTCAAAAGGCTATATTTAGTTCATTTTTCTGCAAACCTTTCGGTACTATTTCACCTGTTACAAAAACCTTTTAAAAATAAAATCGTTGCAAAAGACATTTTCAAAAAACACAAAAGCCCGAACCCCTTGCTATTACAGGGCTTCGGGCATATGATAACCTTTAGGGTCTACTCCCATTCAATTGTTCCGATTGGTTTTGGTGTTAAATCTAACAGTACTCTGTTGATACCAGGAACTTCGTGAGTGATTCTGTCTGTGATGTGGTGCAGGATTGGGTATGGGATTTCTTCGATTGTTGCTGTCATCGCGTCTTTTGTGTTGATAGCACGGATGATTGCAGGCCATCCTTCGTAACGGCTTTCATCCTTAACACCTACGGACTTGATATCAGGTACTGCAATGAAGTACTGCCATACTTTTTCAGCCAGACCGTTCTTATCGAACTCTTCACGCAGGATCGCATCAGCTTCACGCAGAGCTTCCAGACGGTCACGAGTGATTGCGCCTAAGCAGCGAACGCCCAGTCCAGGACCAGGGAATGGCTGACGGTAAACCATGGAGTGAGGTAAGCCCAGAGCTTCGCCTACTACACGGACTTCGTCTTTATATAACAGTCTCAGTGGTTCTACCAGTTCAAATTTCAGATCTTCAGGCAGACCGCCTACATTGTGGTGAGACTTAACTGCTTTCTTTCCTGCAGCAGCTTCGATGGATTCCAGGATGTCCGGGTAGATTGTTCCCTGTGCCAGGAAAGTGATATCTTCGAGTTTTCTTGCTTCGTCAGCGAATACTGTGATGAATTCTTTACCGATGATCTTACGTTTTCTTTCAGGATCGGATACTCCTGCCAGTAATCCTAAGAAATGATCTGTTGCATCAACATAGATCAGGTTTGCATCCATGCCGTTCTGGAACATTTCGATAACGCTTTCGGATTCATTCTTTCTCATTAAACCGTGGTTAACGTGTACGCAAGTCAGCTGTTTGCCAATAGCTTTGATCAGCAGAGCTGCAACTACGGAAGAGTCTACTCCGCCAGATAAAGCCAGCAGGACTTTCTTGTCGCCAACCTGTTCCTGTACTAATTTCACCTGTTTCTCAATAAATGCCTGAGCCAGCTCAGGTGTAGTGATACGTTCCATATCATCTGGTCTTTTATTTGGTAAATACATAAAATCCTCCTATTGATTCGAGTTGTATTTTTTAACTGAAAAAATCATGCAAATATTATAACACAAAATTTCAGAATTTTTACACTCGCGAACAAAAAAAATTTAAATTTCATATATTTTTTTAACTGCCCCGTCCAGGTCTTTCCACGTGAACACACCGTTTTCCATCGTCATATAACCGTGCCAGCTATCCTCCTTCGGGATAGACACAGAACCCGGATTCATATATATGTAATTCTCGTGTTCAACGCACTTCGGCACATGAGTGTGCCCGTGCAGGAGCACATCGCCCTTCTTGATGGAAGGCAGGTTCTTTTCATTGAAATTGTGACCATGTACCGCAAACACCAGCTTTTCATCTGCCGGAAGCAGCACATATTCTGCCATAATCGGAAACTCCAGCACCATCTGGTCGACTTCCGTATCGCAGTTTCCACGGACACACAAGATCTCATCCTTCATTGCATTCAGCATCGCGATCACACTCTTCGGCGCGTAATCCTTCGGCAGATCATTTCGCGGCCCGTGATATAAAACATCTCCGAGAAGCAGCAATCTGTCAGCGCCTTCCGCCTTATAAGCTTCCAGCAGTTTACTGCAGTAATACTCCGACCCGTGTATGTCAGAAGCAATCATCCATTTCATTTCTTTTCATCTCCCTGTTTTCTTATTGTTTTCACATACAAAACGCTTCCGATAACCAGTGTGATGCTGTCGGCTGCAGGCTGCGAACACACAAGCCCCATTGCTCCAAACATTCTGTTCAGCACCAGCAGCAGGGGTATAAGCAGGAAACCCTGCCTTACAACTGAAAGCGTCAGTGACTCAAACCCTTTACCCATCGCCTGGAAAATCGAACAGAACAGATTTGTGAAACACATTCCCGGTGCACACAGGATCCAGGCTCTCGCGAAAGTTATCGCTGTCGCAACAGTAACAGGTTCCCTCATAAATATCATAACAAGGGGTTCCGTAAACAATTCGATAGCTGCTACGCAAAATGCGGCATACGTTCCCAGCAAGCCAAATGACCACCGGTTGATTTCTTTAACCCTGCTCATGTTTCCTGCCCCGTAATGATATCCCAGCAGTGGCATTATCCCCTGCGTCAGTCCAACCGTAATCTGTATGGCTATCGTACCGAACTTCTGCACAATACCAAATGCCGCGATCGATACATCTCCGTACACAGACATCTGGTTAGTCAAAACAATATTAGCAGTGCTTCCGAGAATAATAATCATCGCTGCAGGAAGCCCAATAAACAGTATTTGCTTTATCATCTGTTTTATGAACACCAGGTGCAGAATATTCAGTTCAATTATTGTCCTTTTATTTGTAAGTGCTACAGCAAGCATATATGCCAGTGAAACCACATTAGCGATACAAGTCGCGATACCTGCTCCTTCTGCACCGAGATCCATCATGAACACAAAGATATAATCCAGCGCAACATTCAGAAGTCCTCCAAGGATCATACCTGTGCTGGCTTTTTTAGTATTACCTTCGGCCCTTAGCAGGTGTCCCATCATTAGCGCAGAAACTGTAGGAATTCCGCCGAATATTACCGTCCATTTCAGATACGCTTCCGTGGCCGCCGCTGATTCTGCGGTTCTTGCTCCGATTCCGTAAAGTATATAATCCATGAATAACAGCAACACCGCCATTATGATAATGACGCCCGCCATTGCACCATAAAACGCGAAAGTAGAAGCAAATGCAGCCTGACGCTGCTTCCGCATTCCCAGAGATCTGGATATGTAGCTGTTAGCCCCGATACCGAACAGATTCGCCACCATAGTCATTGACATAAAAATCGGGAAGCTGAGTGTCAGCGCAGCTACCTGCGCCGGATCACCTGTCTGCCCTACAAAATAGGTATCCGCAAGGTTGTATATGAGTGTAACTAGCTGACTGAGGATCGTAGGCACCGCAAATTTCGCAATCAGGCGCGGTACAGAAGAACCCTCAAACTGAGAAAGTCTATTCGATGTGGGCATATTTTCTGTACTCCTCTTCGTCTGTTTCCGCGGAATCCACTGCCTTTACGATGGCCTTCTGCATAGCTTTCGCAGCCAGAGATCCCACAAGGTTGATATCACATTCGACGCTTCCTGTACTTGCCGCATAAATAGTATCGCCGTCCCACATCATTCCGACCGGATTGATGCACCTTGCGTATGCACTTCGCGTCATGGAAGCCACTTTATTCATTTTTGCTTTATCGAATTTTGCATTGGTAATAATACATCCGATAGTTGTATTTGTTACGGCGGAAGCCTTTGCTTCTTCACTCATTTTTATCATTTCATCCTCGTAATCCAGGAATTCTTTTCTCTCTTTATCAAGAAGCCCTGCGATTTTCTGTCCGCTGTCCGGATCGAAAATATCTCCGCAGGCATTCAGAACTACGACCGCTGCGATCTTCAAGTCGCCTGCCTGCATAGCATGGATTCCCAGGCCCGCCTTCTGTGCCTGCGGCAGGTCGTAGAGCTTGCCCACCGTCGCACCGGTTCCTGCTCCGACATTTCCCATGCGGTCATCAAAGCCTTTCAGCGCATTCTGACACGCCTCATAGGCCATCGCCGCATCAGGGCGCACATCACTTCTGCCGTATTCCAGATCGTAAATGCAGGACTGCACTACCAGCGGGATTACCGCATCTT
>JAGBGL010000182.1 GCA_017936025.1 Bacillota bacterium
CCTGCTGCGCGATCTTCAGATATGGAATATCATCGAACAGCAGTCTTTCGAAATTGCCCGGCACCAGACCTTCGATTTCGTCTCCCAGTCTGTGGAGCAGCACCTTGTTCAGTTTACCTATTTCTGAAAAATTATGAATTCCGGGTTTCATAATGACCCTCCTCTCGTTATACTGATCTATTTACCGATAGTAGCAACCATAACAGCTTTGATACTGTGCATTCTGTTTTCAGCTTCGTCAAATACCTTGGAGTGTCTGCTGCGGAATACCTCATCAGTAACTTCGCGGATATCATACCCCAGTTCCATCTGAGTTTTGGCCATTGTTGTTTCAAAATCATGGAATGCAGGCAGACAGTGCATGAAGATAACATCAGGGTTTTCTGTCGCTCTGATCATGTCCATATCGATTCTGAAAGGAGTCAGCATTTCAACTCTTTCAGGGATTTCTGCCTCTTCACCCATGGAAGCCCATACGTCGGAGTACAGTACATCCGCACCTTTCAGCACTGCTGGGTTGCTGGAAACTTCAATAGTTGCACCTGTTTCAGCTGCAACTTTCTGAACGTTTTTCATGATTTCTTCATCCAGTTCTTTAGCCAGTACGTCAGGACCATATGCTACGAAATGCATTCCCATCTTTGCACATCCGTACATCCATGCATAGCTCATGTTGTTTCTGATATCGCCGCAGAATACCACTTTTACTTTGTTCAGAGGTTTTGCGATGTGTTCTTCGATAGTCATCATGTCAGCCAGGATCTGTGTCGGATGGTCAACGTCTGTCAGACCGTTCCATACAGGAACGCCGGAGTACAGAGCCAGATCTTCAACCACTTTCTGGTCAAAGCCTCTGTATTCGATACCGTCAAAGAATCTGCCCAGTACTTTCGCACTGTCTTCGATAGATTCTTTCTTACCAAACTGGGAGCTTCCGGAATCCAGGAATGTAACATGTCCGCCTTCATCGTGGCATGCAACCTCGAAAGAACATCTTGTTCTTGTGGAAGTCTTTTCAAACAGCAGAACAATGTTCTTACCTTCCAGCAGATCACCTTTGATTCCCATTCTCTTCTTTGCTTTCAGATCATGTCCCAGATCCAGCAGATATCTGATTTCTTCCGGTGTAAATGCCATCAGTGTTAAAAAACTTTTACCTTTTAAATTAACAGCCATTTTTATATTCTCCTTTTATAATTATTCGTATTTATTGTTCCTTTTGTGTACAAAATAATACTTACTTATTCTGTTTTTTGCCGTGGAACTGGTAGTAGCACGCTTCCAGTCTTCCGTTATAAAGCTTTCTGCGGCGGTCAGCCTCTCTTCCCATGACACGTTTTTCCACTTCTTTGTCTGTCGTGATCATGAAAAGCGACCAGCCCTGATTGTTTTTCATAAAGAAATTCAGTGCCTTATACACTTTTGTGATTGCCGCCTCGTCACCGATACGTGTTCCGTACGGAGGATTTGTGATGATGATCCCGTTTTCCTCATCGCCTGCTTCCAGCTTTGTGACATTCATTACTGTAAAATCTATGCAGTCATCTACACCTGCCTCGATCGCATTGTCCTGAGCTGCCTGCAGCGCACGTCTGTCGATATCAGAAGCTTTGATGCGGATATCAGCATCATATTTGATTTCGCCGTATGCCGTCTGCCGTTCTTCCTTCCACAGTTCTTTCGGAATCAGATCCCATTCTTCACACGCAAATGTTCTTGTCAGACCCGGTGCGATATTTCTTCCCAGCATCGCAGCCTCAATAGGGATAGTTCCCGAACCGCAGCATGGATCCACCAGCAGTCTTCCCTCTTTCCA
>JAGBGL010000013.1 GCA_017936025.1 Bacillota bacterium
CTCACGGTTGCACTGCATGATATAACGGTATATGTTGATTCTTGCGGGATGCGCCAGTGCATCTGAAATTCTGGCGATCAGAAGAACTTCGTTGTCCTGTATGCTGTCTGCTTCTTTTCTTAATCTCATGTAAAGTACCTCTTTTTCAAAAATAAACTGCCTATCTACAATACACTTTTTTGACGAAGTTTGTCAATAATGATATGAAAGATTTTCGTTAAATTTATTAGTGGAAGCAGATAACTGAAAGGCCTTGATTTTCCTTGACTTTTCCATCTTCACACGGTATAATATCACGATATGATATTGTCGAAAGGAGTATAACCAAATGACAGAAGAAATACTGTTAACCAAAGAAGGCTACGAAGAAGTCGTAGCAGAACACGAAAACCTCGTTGCCGTAAGAAGAAAAGAGGTTGCTGAAAAACTGAAGGAAGCTATCGCACAGGGAGACCTGTCTGAAAACGCTGATTACGATGCTGCTAAAAACGAGCAGGCTGAACTGGAAGAAAGAATCTACAAACTTGAAAATATGATCCGTAAGGCTAAAATCATCGATGACAGCGAACTGGCTTCAGATCAGGTAACGGTAGGACTGACAGTTAAGGTATTAGACATAGATGAAAATGAAGAAGATGAATTTACAATCGTAGGTTCCGCAGAAGCAGATCCGTTCGAAGGTAAAATCTCTAATGAATCTCTGGTTGGAAAGGCACTGCTGGGCAAAAAAGAAGGCGACGAAGTCGCTGTAGAAGTTCCTGACGGAATCGTGAACTACAGAGTCCTGGAAATCAGCAAGAAATAAGCATCATAGCATAAAAGAAAAGACACCATAGAAGAAGGAGAATCAAGATGCATTGGTCAGATAAAATTGCAGATAGGATTATCAGAAGAAATCCTGACAAAGAAGAATATGTCTGCGCAGCAGGCATCAGCCCTTCCGGATCTATTCATATCGGAAACTTCAGAGACATTGCAACAAGCTTATTCGTTGTAAAAGCCCTGCAGAAAAAGGGGAAAAAAGCAAAACTGCTTTTCTCCTGGGATGAATTTGACAGACTGAGAAAAGTTCCTGTAAACGTTGCAGCAGTACGTGATGATATGGAGCAGTATATCGGCTTCCCTTATTCGGATGTACCGAACCCGTTCGGTGACGAACCTGCAACTTATGCAGAATACTTCGAGGCAGAATTTGAAGAATCGATCAAAAAATTCGGCATCGAAATGGACTACAGATACCAGACTGAAATGTACCGTTCCGGCAAATATGCTGAGCACATCATTACAGCGCTGGAAAAGAGAGGCGAAATTTTCGATATCCTGGACAGCTTCCGTACACAGGATGCACAGGAAGGCGAAAGAGAAGCATACTATCCTGTGTCCATTTACTGCCCTGAATGTAAAAAAGACACAACAACTATCACAGGCCTGTCCGATGACTGCAAAGTGGCAGAATACACTTGCGAATGCGGACACCACGGTACATTCGATTTCACAAAAGACTTCAACTGTAAGCTGGCGTGGAAGATCGACTGGCCTATGAGATGGATGTATGAAGGTGTAGACTTTGAACCGGGCGGAAAGGATCATGCTTCCCCAGGCGGTTCTTATGACACTTCCCGTGTTATCGCAGAAAAAATCTACGGCTTCCAGGCTCCTGTATTCCAGGGTTATGAATTCATCGGTATCAAAGGAACTACAGGTAAGATGTCCGGTTCTTCCGGCCTGAACTTGACTCCGGAAACACTGCTGAAAATCTATGAGCCTGAAGTTATCCTGTGGCTGTATTCCAAGACAGAACCGAACAGAGCGTTCGATTTCTGCTTCGATGACGGAATTCTGAGACAGTACTTTGAGTTCGACAAGCAGTATAATGCTTACCTGGACGGAAGTGCAAATGAAAAAGTTCATGATGTTATCGAAAACTGCCTGATGTTCCCTGAAAAGAAAATCAAGACAGTTCCGATGTCCCTGCTGGCTCAGCTGGGATCCATCGTAGACTTCAATGTTCCGATGATCGAAGTTGTATTCGAGAAGATCGCTTCCACACAGGGAGAAATCTACAAAGCAGAAGACTTCATGGACAGACTGGAACTGGCTAAATACTGGCTGGAAAACTGTGCGCCTGAAAACGCAAACAAACTGAATAAATACAGAGATTTTGAAACATTCAATACTCTGGATGATCAGGCTAAAGAATGTGTAGCAAAACTGTACGAATATATGAGTACAGCAGAATATACAATGGATGAGCTGAACACTAAACTGTATGCTATTCCAAAGGAAGTTTACGGTGAAGACCGTGAAGATATCAAACAGGTACAGGGTTCATTCTTCAAATCCGTATACAAGATGCTGATCGGTAAGGAAAGAGGTCCTAGACTGTATCTGTTCCTGTACGCGATCGAAAAGGAAAGATTCCTGCCGCTGCTGGACTTCTCCTATCCGCAGACAGAAGAAGAGCTGGCGATCATCAGAGCTGAGCAGGAAGCAATCGAAAAAGCAAACGCTCCTGAGGAAAAGGTTTACGGTGATCCTGATCCGGTTGAGCCTGTGAAAGAAGAAATCACACTGGACGATTTCAACAAACTGGATCTGAGAGTATGCAAGATCCTGAAATGTCAGGAAATCAGAAAGGCACGCAACAACTACAAGCTGACTCTGTTTGATGGTCTGAAGGAAAGAGTGATCGTTTCCAGCATCAAGGGCGATTATAAACCTGAAGAACTTGTAGGCAGAAAAATCATCGTTGTTGCAAACTTGGCTCCTGCAAGACTGACAGGAGTTGAAAGTGAAGGTATGCTGCTGGCTGCGACTAACAATGCGTGCGGCTGTCAGGTAATCTTCGTTGATGATATCGTTCCTGAAGGAACACGTATCTGCTAAATTTGGAGGCTAACATGAAAGATATACAGATCAGATCTCTTTTCAGAGAGACAGAAAAATATGCAGGTCAGGAAATTGTGGTGCGCGGCTGGATCAGAACTAACCGCGGCTCCAACAAATTCGGATTTATTGAACTGAACGACGGTACATTCTTCAAATCTGTACAGGTCGTTTACGAAGCAGATATTCTGGAAAACTTCGCTGAAATTTCCAAAGCTCCTATCGCGGCAGCACTGATGGTAAAGGGCGACTTCGTTCTGACACCTGACGCAAAACAGCCATTTGAAATCAAGGCAAAAGAAGTTGTTATCGAAGCTGATTCCGCTTCCGATTATCCGCTGCAGAAAAAAAGACATAGCATGGAATTCCTGAGAGAAATCGCTCATCTGAGACCGAGAAGTAACACCTTCTCTGCAGTGTTCAGAGTAAGATCTGTGGTTGCATATGCTATCCACAAATTCTTCCAGGAAAGAAACTTTGTATATGCACACACTCCAATCATCACAGGAAGCGATGCAGAGGGTGCAGGTGAAATGTTCAGAGTAACTACTCTGCCTATGGATGAACTGCCAAGAACAGAAGACGGCGCGATCGATTACAACCAGGACTTCTTCGGAAAAGAAGCTTCTCTGACAGTATCCGGTCAGCTGGAAGCAGAAACATTCGCACTGGCGTTCAGAAATGTTTACACATTCGGACCTACATTCCGTGCGGAAAATTCTCACACAGCAAGACATGCTTCTGAATTCTGGATGATCGAGCCTGAAGTAGCATTTGCAGACCTGAATGATAACATGGATCTGGCTGAGGATATGATCAAATACATTATCAGCTATGTTCTGGAAAACTGTCCTGAAGAAATGGAATTCTTCAACAAGTTCATGGACAAAGGCCTGCTGGAAAGACTGAATGCACTGGTAAATGCAGATTTCGCAAGAGTAACATATACAGAAGCTGTTGAACTGCTGCAGAAATCCGGCAAGAAGTTCGAATATCCTGTTGAATGGGGCATCGACCTGCAGACTGAACATGAACGTTATCTTACAGAAGAAATTTATAACGCACCTGTATTCGTAACAGACTATCCAAAAGACATCAAAGCGTTCTACATGAGACTCAACGACGACGGCAAGACAGTTGCAGCATGCGACCTGCTGGTACCTGGTGTCGGAGAAATCATCGGCGGAAGCCAGAGAGAAGAGCGTTATGACATTCTGAAAGCAAGAATCGAAGAGATGGGCATGGATGAAAAAGACTACTGGTGGTACATGGATCTGAGAAAATACGGCGGAGTTAAACACGCAGGTTACGGACTCGGATTCGAAAGAATCATCATGTATCTGACAGGCATGGAAAACATCAGAGACGTACTGCCATTCCCAAGAACACCTGGAGTAGCAGAATTCTAGGCAAGTCAGTGATACGGCAGCTGTGATTATCGTTAAGCAGGCAAAAGCCCTGCGCGCCGGTAATTATTTGTCGAAAACCGAATAAAAATTATTATAACCGATAATTCGCAGATGTGGATTATCGGTTTTTGTTGTGTGCAGTGCATTCCGATAATTAATTATCGGAATGCGGCGGCTGGAGAATAACAGCTTTTAATATAACAATTATATTGAACCCGCTATTCATTTTTTTGATAAGGGAATTGTTAGAAATTTGTCGAAAATGGTTTGCAATAAGAGAACACTTGGACTATAATGTACAAGTCGAAGATTGCAATTATGGGTGAAGTCTGCCCATTTTTAAAATTTTCACATGATATTATTGACCACAAATGTGGGCTTTAAAATAATTTTTAAGGAGGAGGAAATGAAAAGATCTAAACGTTTTGAGAAATTGGAACAGAGACCGATCAACCTGGACGGATTCTCATATGAATGGGAAGAAGTTGGTCTGATTGCGATGGAATCCAAATTTGACCCAAAACCAAGCATCAAAGTGGAAAACGGCGTTATCGTTGAGATGGACGGAATCAAGAGAGAAGACTTCGACTCCCTGGACAAATTCATCGCTGACTACGGTATCAAAGTTGAAAATGCAGAGAAAGCTATGGCTATGGATTCTCTGGAAATCGCTAGAATGCTGGTAGACATTCATGTCCCAAGAGAGGAAATCACTGAAATCTGTATGTCCTGTACAGCTGCTAAATTAGCAGAAATCGTAAGTCATCTCAACGTGGTTGAAATGCAGATGGCACAGATGAAGATGAGAGCAAGAAAATCTCCTGCAAACCAGGCTCACGCAACAAACCTGGATGATAACCCTGTACTTCTGGCTGCTGACGCTGCTGAAGAAGGAAAGAGGGGATTCGCAGAAGTTGAAACAACATGTGCACTGGCAAGATATGCACCGTTCAATGCTATCGCACTGATGATCGGTGGACAGGCAGGAA
>JAGBGL010000014.1 GCA_017936025.1 Bacillota bacterium
ACAGGAAAACAATTTGGAAGTGTTGAAAATCCATTACTGGTATCTGTACGTTCAGGTGCTAAGGTTTCTATGCCGGGTATGATGGATACTATCCTGAATCTGGGACTGAACGACCAGACAGTAGAAGGACTGGCAGCACTGACAGAAAACCCGAGATTTGCTTATGACTCCTACAGAAGATTTATTCAGATGTTCGGTGATGTTGTAATGGAAATCCCTAAATCAAAATTCGATGCTATCTTTGATTCTAAAAAAGAAGAAAGAGGCGTAGAGTTTGACGTTGAACTGACTACAGAAGATCTGAAAGAAATCATTTTCGGATATAAAGCACTGGTCCTGCTGGATAAAGGCAGAAAGTTCCCTCAGGAGCCTAAAGAACAGCTGATGGAAGCTGTTAAAGCGGTATTCAGATCCTGGAACAATGACAGAGCGATCCTGTACAGAAAACTGAATGAAATTCCTGATTCCATCGGTACTGCAGTAAATGTACAGTCCATGGTATTCGGTAATATGGGAGACACTTCCGGTACAGGTGTTGCATTTACAAGAAACCCTGCCAACGGTAAAGCGAAACTGTTCGGTGAGTTCCTGGTAAATGCACAGGGTGAAGACGTTGTAGCGGGTATCAGAACTCCGCAGCCTATCTCTGAAATGGCAAATGCTTTCCCTGAAGTATATAATGAATTTACAAGAATTTCAGAACTGCTTGAAAAACACTACTGTGATATGCAGGATATGGAATTCACAGTTGAAAGAAATAAACTGTACATGTTACAGACAAGAAACGGCAAGAGAACTGCAGCTGCTGCTGTGAAAATTGCCGTTGATATGGAAAAAGAAGGCCTGATCGACAAGAAAACTGCGGTTCTCAGACTCGAACCTGCAATGATCGATCAGCTGCTGCATCCTAAATTTGATGCAGAAGAACTGGCTAAGGCTAAAAAGCTGACAAAAGGCCTGCCTGCTTCTCCGGGTGCGGCTACAGGTAAGATCTACTTCAGCGCTACTGATGCAGTTGCTGCTGCAGAAAACGGAGAACCTGCTATTCTGGTAAGACTGGAAACTTCTCCTGAAGACCTGGCGGGTATGGTTGCTGCAGAAGGTATCCTGACAGCAAGAGGCGGTATGACTTCCCATGCTGCAGTAGTAGCAAGAGGTATGGGCAAGTGCTGCGTATCCGGATGTGCAAAACTGAAAATCGATGAAGATAATAAAACTTTGGCTATCGGAAAACGTGTTCTGACTGAAGGAGACTATATCTCCCTCAACGGTACTACAGGTGATGTTCTGGACGGAGAAGTAGCAACAGTTGCGCCTGAATTATCCGGCGACTTCGGCAAAATCATGCAGTGGGCTGATGAAATCAGAACTCTGAAGATCAGAACAAATGCCGATAATCCAAGAGATGCTCAGCAGGCTGTTGAATTCGGTGCTGAAGGTATCGGCCTATGCAGAACAGAGCACATGTTCTTCGAAGAAGACAGAATCCCTGCAATCAGAAGAATGATCCTGGCTCATAATGAAGAAGACAGAAGAGAAGCGTTAGAATACCTGCTTCCATTCCAGAAAGGCGACTTTAAAGGCATATATGAAGTTATGGGCGACAGACCTGTAACTATCAGACTGCTGGATCCGCCTCTGCATGAATTCATTCCTCATACAGAAGAAGAACTGAGAGATCTGGCGAACCAGTTCGGTATTTCCTATGAAAACCTGGCGAAGAAGGCTGAAGAACTGCACGAGTTCAACCCTATGCTGGGTCACAGAGGTTGCCGTCTGGCGGTTACTTATCCGGAAATCGCTGAAATGCAGGCAGAAGCTATCATAATGGCTGCAATTGAAGTGAGAGCTGAAAAAGGTCTGGATATCGTTCCTGAAATCATGATCCCTCTGGTAGGAATGAGAAAAGAGCTGGCTGATGTTAAGGCTACAGTTGTTAAGACTGTTGAAAGAGTTATGGAAAGAGAAGGGGTCAAGTTCGATTACATGGTAGGTACTATGATCGAAATCCCAAGAGCTGCTCTGACTGCAGATGAGATCGCAGAAGAAGCTGAATTCTTCTCATTCGGTACTAACGACCTGACTCAGATGACACTGGGCTTCTCCAGAGACGATACAGGAAAGATCATCAAAGAATACGGCGAAAAAGGTATCCTGGAAGATGACCCGTTCCAGTCTATCGACCAGACAGGTGTCGGTCAGCTGATCAGAATGGCTGTTGAAAAGGGTAAGGCTACAAGACCTAATATAAAGCTGGGTATCTGCGGTGAACACGGCGGTGAACCAAAATCCATCGAGTTCTGCCACAACATCGGACTGCAGTATGTATCCTGCTCACCATTCAGAGTACCGGTTGCAAGACTGGCAGCAGCACAGGCGGCTGCAAAAGCTGAATAAAATCAAATATGAACAAATTACAGAACCCTGCTCAGTCATGAGCAGGGTTTTTCAGCAGAAACCGTCAGATTTGAATATGATCATATCTTCGCGTATTTTTACTATATTGCTCCAGGGCAGTTCTTTCCACTGCTCAGGAGCATATTTTCTGTGCTTCTTTCCTGTGGTTTCGGGGATCAGAAGAGCGCAAATTTTTCCGTTGCAAGGATCAAAAAGCAGCTCACAGTCCCATAACTGCCCATGATGGCATCCTCTGGCCAGATCGATTATATCCTTGTTTCCGATATCACTTAATCGCATAATGTCCTCCTGACAGGTAAATAATAATAAAAATTATATTTATCGAGGAGCAGTTTATGAATAAAAAAGAAGAAAAAAATCCTGCCGCAGAAAATACAGCTGCCGGCAATATTCTGGATGAACTTGGACTTATAAAAAGTGTTTCCGGATTTGAAAGTGATATACAGTATATAAATATTATCGGAAGTATTGAGGGCCATATGGTGCTTCCGCCGGAAAATAAGACGACTAAATACGAGCACCTGATTCCGCAGCTGATAGCTGTAGAAGAAAATCCTGATATAAAGGGAATGCTTGTAATTCTGAACACTGTAGGAGGTGATGTCGAAGCAGGTCTTGCATTATCGGAACTGATCGCAACGATGTCAAAGCCGACTGTATCACTTGTTCTTGGAGGGGGGCACAGCATAGGAATCCCTCTGGCAACTTCCACGGATTATTCTTTCATTGCACAAACCGCGACAATGACGTTACATCCAATCAGGACCAATGGACTTGTTATCACTGCGGAGACTACATTTGACTATATGAGAAAGACTCAGGAAAGGGTGGTGGATTTCATCGACCGCTGTTCAAAAGCCGACAGAGACGTAATTAACAGGCTTATGAACCGTACAGATGATATGCCTAATGATGTAGGTACTATACTTTTCGGTAAAGAAGCAGTAGACGCCGGTCTGATAGATGAAGTGGGCGGGCTCAGTCAGGCGCTTGGAAAATTACGGTCACTTATTTCCGGAAATGATTGACATAAAATGGAAAATGTAATATAATGGTAAAAAATACTACTGGCGGACGGAGCAATTCCGTCTGTTTGTTTTTGAAAGGGGAAAATGATATGGAAAACATAAGAATCGCGGTTATCAGTGAAAACAGGGATTATGGAAAAGCTTTAGGACTGGCACTTGTAGATGTGTACAGGAATTTTACAGTCACGCTGTTCAGGGGAGTTCCGATGCATAATGAACTGGATAAAATGGATCTTGTCCTGACAGATACACAGCAGGATCTTGAAATCAGGGGAAAGAATATTATGCTTGTTGAGAAAATCTCTCAGATCGATAAGAATTATGACGGGAAGTGCTTTCGCCTGTACAAATATTCAAATGTCCGTCAGCTTGCAGGAGAGCTGCTGTACATATACAGTGTGATCACGGGGCGCAAGGCTGCCCCGATTCGTAATGTGAACGCAAAGGTGGTCCTGTTCTGTTCACCGGCGGGAGGCAGCGGATGTACTTCTGCTGCGATTGCTTTTGCCAGGGAAATGAGGCGTTTTCATGATAAAAAAGTCATGTATCTGAGTCTTGAGGAAGTGGAATCGACATTTGCGTATATGGATAAGCTTTCTGATGGAAAAAATGCCGGAGAGTATCTCTATCATTTGTTCAACGACAGGGAAAACAATAAGTTTCCGTTTCTTGAATGCTATATAGCCAGTGATCCGTATGGAGTAGAGGCTTTTATCCCGTCACCGGGGCGTAATGTAATGAAAAGTCTGTCTCCGGAGGAAATGACATATTTTGCCGGTGCTGTGCTGGATACCGGAGGATATGACTTTCTTGTGATAGATGCCGGAAGCAGTCTTGAAAAGAATGTGCTGACATGCTATGAAATGGCCAACAGTATCTGCATGGTTCAGAAGGAAGAGGTTCCGAGTCATAAGACAGAGCGTTTTATGGAGTATATAACATTTGCAAAAGGTGAGAAGGTGGCGGAGAAAATCATTACATCAGTGCTTCCGAGAGATCCGCAGAGCTTTTCACAGCAGAACGGCATTTATCATATTGCGGCAGAGTCGGTATATGGCTTTGCAATCAAGGAGTTATCAGGCAGCCTCATGTGATGAAATACATTAAATTTAACAAAGATTTAACATTAGTCAGCCATGTTGTCATGTATAATATAATTACCTATTTATGTGATTAAATCCAAGATGTAACAAAGGAGAAAACAATGAACGTTGATGTATTACAGATTTTGATGACGCTGTTCGGCGGATTGGCATTGTTCATTTATGGTATGAACCTTATGAGTGATGGTCTGCAGAAAGTAGCTGGAGAAAAGATGGGAAGGGTGCTGGGCATCCTTACTAAAAATCCGATCATGGGTGCACTGGCAGGTGCACTTGTTACAGCTGTACTGCAGAGTTCCTCTGCGACTACTGTAATGGTACTGGGCTTCGTAAGTGCCGGCCTGATGGGACTGCCGCAGGCAATCAGTGTTATTTTCGGTGCCAATATCGGTACAACGATCACAGCACAGCT
>JAGBGL010000015.1 GCA_017936025.1 Bacillota bacterium
AGTGTCACTTTTATAGCCTTTCATAATTTAAAGACCTCCTAAATATTTTTTCGTATTGTTAGTATTATATCATTCTTAAATTCCCTATGCAATAATGGGAATTTATATTTTGTGAATTTTTATACAGTCCCGCATCATATTTTACACACTTTTCTTTTCCGGACAAAAACAAAAGCAATCCGTAATGGATTGCTTTCAGTTATGTCTACAGTTTTTTCAGGTCTTCAATGCATTTTCTGCATGCTTTTTTACCCTTATATTCAATAATGTCATATGCGGATCCGCATAAAATACATTTGTGTTCGTACTTTTTCAAAACGATCGTATCGTCTTCTGTGTAAATTTCAATCGGAGTTCCAGGCTCAATACCAAGAGTTTTTCTTAACTCTTTAGGAAGTACAATTCTACCCAGATCATCGATTCTTCTTGTGATTCCTGTTGCTTTCACCGTTTTCATCTCCTTTTCTGTTTTCCTTTATACTTATTCTCTGTAGCGGTCCAGAGATTTTTCCCTATTATGTATTATAACTCATAAATTACCAATAATCAAACGCAAATGTTGCTAATTTTCTTACAATAATGTTTGATACTGCTTCAAAGCCGTTATATAATGTGAGTAAAATATACAACAAATCGGAGGTCTAACCATGATCAAATTCTGTCCAAAATGCGGCAAAGAAGTCAGCACTAAATTCTGTCCTTTCTGCGGCTGCGATTTAAGTCAGTTCTTCACAGAAGACAACAGCACACCTGCAAATCCGGAAATGCCGGAAGCACCTGCTTCCCCTGAAATCTCTTTCGAGTCTGCTGAATCTGAAACACCGGAAGAACCCCCTGTGATTTCTTTCGAGACACCCGAACCTGCTCAGGAAGATGCTTCTCCTGATTTTTCTTTTGATCCCGAACCTGAAATCAAAACAGAACCACAGGCTCAGTTCAGCACTTATACGACACCAGATCAGGATCAGACCCAGACTTACAATACATACTATATTCCACCTGAAAGCCAGAAAGAATCCGTAACCGGCAAAACATGGTTCATTATTCTGATGCTTCTCCTCTTCTGGCCTCTTGGTCTGTTCTTTATGTGGAGAGCAAAAAAATTCAGCAAAGTGGCAAGAATCATAATAACTGCTGTTATCGGAGTGCTTTTCATATTAAATATAATCGGCACAATCGCACTTTTAAACGCTGCAGATGACTATAGTTATGATGACGACTACTACGACTACAGCAGCGATTACCTGGTCGATGATTATGACAGCGATTACAGCAGCAACGATGATTACGGCAGCATTCTGGGCGACAGCGCACTGGATACTGCTAAGAGCTATCTCAATTCACTGTACTTTTCACGTGAAGGTCTCATCGAACAGCTGGAATACGAAGGTTTCTCCACAAGCGAAGCCACAGCTGCAGTCGATTCTCTGATCGTCGACTGGAATGCTCAGGCTGCAGGATGCGCGAGAAACTATCTGCGCACATTCCCTGACTGGAACCGTTCAGAAATGATCGACCAGCTTGAATATGAAGGATTCACATATTCTCAGGCAGCTTATGGTGCAGATGCCGTAGGGCTGTAACCTGAAAACCTCAGAACGTTACGTAATTGTAAAGTAAATAAAACTGCAGAGCACCCGCTGCCCTGCAGTTTTTTATTATCTGACTAAATTTCCGCCCATCGTAAGCAGATGCCCGTACATTTCCGGACGTCTGTCTCTGAAAGTTACAACTTCTTTTCTGAACGCTGCAAGCTTGTCCATATCGAATGTTGCCACCATTACACCTTCAGTTTCGCCATCCATTTCTGCAACTTTCTCTCCTATATTATCGCTGATAAACGATGCTCCCCAGAATCTTATAGCTGTACCTGCTTTAGGTTCTTCCTCGTCACCGATTCTGTTGGAAGCAATTACAGGTGCCATATTCGCCGCTGCATGTCCCAGCATTGTATTCTGCCAGTGGCGGTAATCGACATCTGCCGGATCGATATTATCCATCTGGTCTACCGGTGTAGCAAATGAACCGATCGCTGTCGGATAGAACAGCAATTCCGCACCCTGCAGACACATAATGCGTGCTGCTTCCGGGAACCACTGGTCCCAGCAAACGCCAACACCGATTTTCGCAAATTTCGTATCCCAGACTTTGAAGCCTGTGTCTCCCGGGCTGAAATAAAATTTCTCATAATAGCCGGGATCTTCAGGAATATGAGTTTTTCTGTAATACCCCAGAATTTCTCCGCCGGCATCGATAACTGCGACCGTATTGTATCTGACCATTCCTGCATCTTCATAAAAGCTTACAGGAAGAACAACGTCCAGTTCCTTTGCAAGTTCGCACATTTTCATGATCATAGGATTATCATCTCTCGGTCTTGCAAGATCAATATAATCATAGTCCACTATCTGTGCAAAATAAGGTGTTTCGAACAGTTCCTGGATCTGAATTATATCAGCACCCTTTGCCGCGGCTTCTCTTATCAGCTGTTCTGCTTTAGCTATATTGGCCTCGCGGTCCCAGCTGCACTTCATCTGTGTGCATGCTACTGTTACATTTCTCATGTTAAAACCTCCTATACACTGTAGTCGAAAATGAATATCTGAATAATGTCCGCGGTCTCATAGATCTGGTCCGCTACAGTTTTCACCGGCTCGCCGTCACCTTCCTGCGGGCCGTAGTCTCCGAAGTATGCATGACATCCGCCTTCGATTATGTATTCTGTCATATCTGCCGGAAGATTGCTTTTATATTCTTTGTATTTCGCCATGTCCAGAACGCCGTCCTGATCGCCGTAAACAGACAGCACATTAAGACCTGATCCTGATAAATCTTCTGTGGAGTACGATGCAAGCAGGATCAGACCTTCAAAGTCCTCTGCTGCTTCTGCGAGATAGCTGGCAGCCATCGATCCGCCCAGAGAATGACCTGCCATATACCACTCTTCGATTTCCGGATACATTTCCTGTATTCCCTCTGCCGCATCTTTATCGAAAACAGCCAGATTCCCCGGCATACTCACCAGAACAGCCAGGATGTCACGTTCCGCAAGAGCACTCATAAGCGGAGCATAGCTTTCTGCTTCCACCTTGCCTCCCGGATAGAATATTATCCCGACCTTCTTGTCCGTTTCAAATACATTCCATTCGTATGCATACGGATCCTCTATCGGCGCGAATACCGTTATTCCCTTTTCAGGTTCTGTGACTTCCACCCCGTCTGCCGGCTGGGTTATACACTGCTGCGCCATCTGCGAAGCACGGTAATAATCGTTCAGATATACCGCTGCTACTGCAATCATTGCAGCCACCACTATTGCAATTGCTATCAAAAGTTTTTTACTGCGTTTCATAGTCCATCTCCTGTCTTTTGTTTACTATATTATATTCCTTATCACACTTTCTTTCAATTGTGATACAATACAAATATAAGCTTGGAAATGGAGGTCACTATGAAAAATCTTAAACTTATCGGTACGCTTTGCATAATCGGCACTACAATCTGCTATGGTCTGGTTCCGGCTCTGTCATTCATGGCATACGAAACCGGCGTGGTTACAGAAACACTTCTATTTGATAAATTTCTTTATGCTGCAATTCTCATGTGGGCTTACATACTGATCAGACGTATTCCTTTCAAACTGAATAAAGCTGCAGCTAAAACCATGGCCGCAGTTATGTTCTCATATATCGGCATCGCGACAACTCTATATCTGTCTTTCGACTACATCAGCGGTTCACTGGCAACGATCATTTCCTTCACATTCCCTGCGATGGTGCTGGCGGTCGAAATGATCAGAGGGCGGGAAGCAGTACGCGCTAAAAAAATAATTGCGGTGGCACTGTCACTCGCAGGTCTCTGCCTCATCGTATGGGCACCGGGTATGGAAGTAAAAATCATCGGCGTTGTTTTTGCTCTGGCATGTGCGGGATGCTATACCGTTTACACAATCAGCCTTTCATCAGAAAACCTGAAGGACATGAATTCTCTGGTTACTGCAGGCTACGTTCTGCTTGCTTCCGCTGTATTCAACTTTTTCAGATGCCTGATCAGCGGTCAGCCGCTGTTCACTACAGGCGGAGAACAGCTCAAATTCATGATCCTGCTGGCGGTTGTATGTGCATTCGCTGCTATCCTGCTGTTCTGCCTCGGTGTCAAACTTATCGGTGCAAGCAATGCTTCCATCATCAATACTTTCGAACCTGTATGCGCATGCATCTTCGGATATCTTCTGGTAGGAGATCTTATCACTACAGGAATGATCATCGGCGGCGGGCTCGTAGTCCTGGCCGTGCTGCTGGCAAATCTGCCGGAACGAAAAACTTTGAATTGACCACAATAAAATGCGGCCGGACATTCAGTCTGACCGCATTTTTTTATTTATCTGTTATTTTTCTTCTGTATAACAGTCCTGCAGAAATCACCACAAGACATAAGCCTGCAAGCATAAGAGGTGCAGTTCCCATGCCGCCTGCATCAGGAAGAACATAACCTTCCTCATTCTTATAAGTATTAGTTATCGAAACTGACATTTCTGTTTCGCCCACGGTTACATCAACAGGTTCAGAAGCCGAAGACGTAAACCGTTCATCGATATTAATTTCCTGGACACTGTATGTGTACTCAACAGGAGAACCGTCTATCGTTCCTGTCAGCGGAAGCCCTTCTATCACAGTCTGCCAGCCGGCATCCCGGCTGATATATACGGATTCCTCGCCATACAGATACTTTCCGCCGCCTGCGTGCTGCCAGATTCTCACCTGGACTTCAGTTATATCTTCAGGCAGAGTGCCGACAGTTTCGCCATCTGCAGTTTTCCACTGTTTTGTAATTACAAGGTTCATAGTCTGCGGTTCCTGTGGAACAGCCGGTTCATCCTCCGGATCTTCAGGTGTTACTTCCAGTTCTTTCTGAATAGTTATGATCTCTCCCGGAGTAACAATCTCATATGTATGATCTCCCGGAGGTCTTGATTCCGGTAACTTCTCCGAACCTTTAGGTATCCATATGATAACATCCTCGTCATCCGGTGTTCTTCCGTCTTCAACCACAGTATAACTTGTCGATGGTTTTAATTCTTCCAGTGTGACATTTCCGTTCTCGTCAGTAGTTACATCATCTACCTTGACCCATTCATCATCCTGCCACTCGTAGATGTCCAGGTCAACGTCAGGATAAACCTCTCCGACATTCCCCGGTTTAGTGAACTTTATCACATATTCATCATCGGGAACCACTTCCAGTATACCTGTGAAGTCCGTTCTGTGAGATTCTGCATTGACATTAACAATATCTGCCACAATTGTGCCGTTGACGTTGGCATCCAGATTCACTGTCGCGCCCGGTGCCAGGATCATTCCTGCAACTTCTTTTAAATTGATTGTTGCACCATCCGCGTTTACAAAGTTCCATATAACTTTACCATTGGAAAAGTCAGTAACTTCGCCCAGACCTCCATCAGCACCGTCTACATAAATCCTTGCCTTTTCAATGCTTACACTGCTTCTGCCGGCACAATCGACATTTACGATTATTGTTCCGTCATGACCTCTGGAGAAGCCTTCCATCCTGAAGCCTTTGCCATTAACATCGTCCGCCGTAAAATCTATTACGCCGATGCCGTCTTTCTGTGTGAGTCTTATTTCTCCATTACCGGTTGTTATATTTCTGTTTTCAAAAGAATTTATGCGCGCCGATACGCTTCTGATTTCAGTTTCAACTGCCGCAAGATCTATAAACGGCGCTTTCGCTGTATTATCATCCTGAATGAGTCTCTTAGGACGGTCCAGTTTTGTTCCGCTGATAGACCAGTAATTGTTGTTATCTGCCGTACTTACGCTCGCACTGCTTCCCACAACCAGCACATGATCAGCTGATGATCCGCTGCCGCCGTTAACTTTGCAGTAGTTCTGTGCATATGTCAGTTCATCCGCCAGACCATTTGTACCAAAGTTACTTGTTGCATATAAGTTTTTCGCCAGGACATTTCCATTAGTATGTGTATTCAGATTCGCAGTATCGAATGCTACAATGTGGAAGCTTCCCGCGATACCGATAGGGCTCTGCCTATTATGATACTTTTCATAAGCAGAATCCAGCCTGAATGCATCTTTCTGATAATTGTATTCAAGAGCCTGTCCATTGACCTTCACTTCGATTCTCTTTGAAGTGCGCATGAAGACAAACTCGTTCTGTGACGGATATCCGGATCCTTCGATAACCAGCTTTGTGATATTGCCTGCCGAATCATATCTTACAGATGAAACACCCACAGATTCAATACTGCCATACTTCACAGCACCGCAGTAAATATAATCTGACGGTCCGAAAGAGGAAAAAAGTCCTTCAGGTACATCTATTTCCAGCTTGTACTGGAACCACAGATTCTCATATTCCTGACTAGTATTCTGCTTATTGTACAGAGCGATTTTGTACGGTACTACTTCCTCTGCATCAAATTTAAGGAAGTTCTTCACCTTGTCTGTATAGCCGGAAGCATTGAGTTTTGAAACTCTCAGCCCTGTATTCTGAGTTGTATAATTGTAATTGTAATACAGGGACAGTTCAGTATTTACTTTGCCTGTACTGTCCGTAGCAGAAAATACCTGCACTTCTTCTGTGGATGCAGGGATCATCAATGCCGCCAGAGTTATAACCACAACAGCTAAAGCAGCGACAACTATTGCAAGTTTACCTATATTCTGTTTTCCTCTGTGTCTTGCGATGCTTGTCATTGTGCTATGCTCCTGAATGAATATGAAATCCATGCATACAAAAATGCATAAACTTCTGCCAGTCTAGGTAGCATAATACATTTACAAAATTATGTCAACCCCCACAACCGTTGAAAATTCAACGATTATAGGGGTTGACAAGTTTACAATAACAATAAAAACAACACATGTTGTGGTCGAAAACACTTTTTTGCATAAATAGTCTCTAAATATAGATTTGCATGTATTTTCAAAATTTTTTCAAAAATTTTTTCAATTTCCTCTCAAAAGTTTGTACATTCCCTCTTTCAGTCCGTCGATGGACAGTCTGAACATCGGGAATACCTTTTCGATTTCTATAAACGACTCACTCATCCATGCGACTTCCTCTTCCCTTTCCTGAGGATGGAGCCAGATGGAATGCGCATACTTTTCTTTGAACCGTTTAAACCATGTTATGCCGTCGGGAGGTGTGCTCATCCAGCTGCAGTAGTTCTTGTCCACCAGCTCGTGCATCGCCATATCCGCATCACCCACGAAGATCACTTTATAATCGCCGGATATGTTACGCAGGATCCAGTCTGTTTTGACCGTATCTTCAGAATCAATGGACGGATCTTTGTAAACCACACCTTCCAGACAGTTATGGAAGTAATATATTTTAAGATCCGAAAACGTATTGGCTTTGTTAAGCGACTGGAACAGCAGGCTGCAGAGCTGTTCGTACGGACGCATGGATCCGCCCGAATCTATCAGCACCATCAGTTTGAGACGGTTCCTTCTCGGTGGCTGCATCTTTATATCCAGTATCCCGCCCTGTCTGCACGTGCTGTTTATTGTTCCCCGGATATCCAGCTCTTCTTCGTTATTTTCCAGCTTTCTTGACAGTTCTCTCAGCAGGCGGAATGCCATCTGAAACTGCCTCGATTCTATAGTGCAGTCGGTACGCCAGTCGCGGAATCTTCTGTCGCCGCGTGCGTGAACGATGGACTTTCCTCCGCCGCCCTGCGTCACCGCACCGCTTCCCGATCCCAGTCCGACACCGATGCCGGTATTTTTACTGTTTACAATTCCTGCCGCATCAAGGTCCATAGACGCAGTCGAAACGGCTTCCGCAGGATCAAGTCTTTCCTCCAGGACACGCATCATGGACTTGGGATCCAGATCCGCCCTTTCCATGTAGCTCTCGAAAATCTGCTGTGCTACTTCAGGGTTGTGGAGCAGCTGCTCCATCTCTTTTCTGAGAGCCTCCGAAGTCACGTTCCTGAAGTACTGGTAAAACAGCTCGTCGTACTCATCAAGATCTGTTTCCTTTTTGACCAGCATTGCACGGCTCAGTATATAGAATCCTTTCAGCGTAGATCCGTGGAGCCCCATGTGCATGCCTTCGATCAGTGACAGCCATTCGTTGAGCGATACTTTAAGACCGCCTTTGCGCAGGAATATGAGAAATCCCAGGAACATTATCTGAGACCTCTCAGTCCGCCGCCGAATCCGCCTCCGCCTTTGACTTCTTCCAGGTCTTCATCTTTCTTGATCAGGAAGCTTGCCAGCGGCAGGTCGCGTCTCAGATTGTCAGTAGGCAGGCCGGAAAGTTTGAGTGCGCTGATCCAGTCCAGCAGCTCGCTCGTACTCGGCTTTTTCTTCAGTTCAAAGTATTCACGCACGTAGAAGAATGCATCCAGCACCTGCTCCATCAGTTTTTCTTCCAGATCAGGATAGTGTGCCAGAACGATTTTTTTCATCTGCTCTTCGTCAGGGAAGTCGATGAAATGGAATGCACATCTTCTCAGGAATGCGTCAGGCAGTTCTTTTTCCGCATTGGAAGTTATTATAACTATTGGCGGATTTTTTGCCTTTATTGTTTCGTCTGTTTCCGGAATGTAGAATTCCATACGGTCCAGCTCCCACAGAAGGTCATTCGGGAACTCCAGATCCGCTTTATCGATCTCATCGATCAGCAGGACACACTGCTCATCAGCAGTGAATGCTTCGCCCAGTTTGCCCATCTTGATATATCTTTTTACATCTTCGACGCCTTCATGTCCCAGTTCACTGTCATAAAGACGGCGTACCACGTCATACTGGTACAGCCCGTCCTGCGCTTTTGTCGTAGATTTGATACTCCACACGATCAGCTGCTTATCCAGTGCTTTAGCTATAGCTTCTGCCAGGGCCGTCTTTCCCGTGCCGGGCTCGCCTTTTACCAGCAGAGGCTTGTTCATTTTGATTGCTATGTTCATCGTCAGCATCAGGTCATCGCTGATTATATAATCGTCTGTTCCCTGGAACTGATAAATATTTTCCGTCATGTTTGTCTGCTCCTTTTTATTCTCCATCTTCGTCCATCACGCAGTCGATCGCCAGCACTACTGCGAGGGCTTCCAGAATGTGCTCAGTATCTGTGAATTCCAGCTCGAAAGTATCGCTCAGTCTGAGACGGCCTTTATGGATGTTCATAGCTTCGCCCTTATCCCCGACGATCTTATAGTTATGCTCGAAGATGTTGCCTTTTATCTTCCAGCCCAGTTCCTCTACTTCGTATTTAGGTTTCAGTGCAACGAGTTTTTTCTGGATAGTTGCTGTATGCTCGCCGCCTACGAACACTCGGAATTTAGGTTTGATGCTGATGTTCTTTTCTTTGATATACGCCAGCTCGTTACCGTCCATATCGAAAATGTACAGTTTCAGTCCTATAGCCGGTCCGAATTTTTTGCGTATTTCGTAAACTTTATTTCCTTTGGCGTCCTTCACAAAGAATTTATCCATTACAGAAATCGCTTTTTCTTTGATGTACAGTTTCATATGATCACGCTCCTTTACTGCGGAATTTCCTTTTTTATATTTTACTTTATGGGGGATGGGAATTCAACCGGTTCGGAAAAGTAAAAGGCGGAAGCATTTCTACTTCCGCACACGTTTTATTTGCATTCTTTCTTTTATTTTGTTGTTAGAGTAACCACATCAGACCATTCAGATGTCTGGATTTCACCATTGATTTCAGCAAATGCTTTGATGCGTACATAGTATGTAGTTCCTGCTGCTAAACCTGTCCTAGTATAAGGAGTAGCATCCCACTCAGCTCTTTTATATACAATACTAAAATCTTCTACTGTACTAAATTCTACTAAATAGTACCCACTTAAGCCCGATTCTGTGAGAGTATCGTTCCAAGTCAGATGAGCTTTAGTTTCTTCTGTACCTGTTACTATAATACTTGGAGCTACTACACCATAATCGATTACA
>JAGBGL010000016.1 GCA_017936025.1 Bacillota bacterium
AGGCACTCATTGATGTTAATACACCGGTTGGTGGTGTTGTAGCTGATGATGTTGCAAAGTTAGCTGTAATAAAGACTTACCTAAACATTCAGTCAGAAGCGTATGGTACAGTTAAAGATAAAGCTCCATTAAAAAACGTTCCTGCGGGGTATTACCTTTGTGTTGATAAAGGTGTCGTAGGAGATGATGGAATCGAAACTGTTGGTCCTGGAGAAGCATACAGTTTATATGTTGTAGAAGTAGTAGGACCTACAGTAATTGAACCTAAAAAAGGTACTGTTGAATCTGATAAAAAAGTAAAAGATATTAATGACTCTGTAAGTACAGATTATACAGACTGGGAGGCTTCTGCAGACTATGATATCGGCGATGCAGTTCCGTTCCAGCTGAGTGCAAAACTGCCTGTTGATTATGCTAATTATGAAACATATAAGCTGACATTCCACGATACTCAGTCTGAAGGATTAACTTTCGATTCATCATCTGTAAAGGTTTATGTAGACGGAGCTGAAATCACAGAAGGATTCTCTGTGGTTGCCGCGAAAGAAGCAACAGAAGCAGAACCAGCGGTTCCTGGACCTGGAGATGGATGTACTTTCGAAGTACAGTTTGCCGATGTTAAAGCAATTTCTGCAGCAAAAGCAGGAAGTACAATTACTGTAGAATATACTTCTACATTGAATGATAAAGCTCTTGTAGGTTCTGCAGGTAACGGAAACACTATGCATGTGGAATTCTCTAATAATCCAAACCATTCTGCAGCAGGAGATACAGACAATACAGGGACAACTCCTGAAGATACAGTTGTTGTATTCACTTACAAAACAGTTGTAAACAAAGTTGACGAAAAAGGCGATGCTCTGACAGGTGCAGGATTTACGCTTTACAAGAAAGACGCAAAAGGTAACTACAATGTTGTCGGCGAAGAAGTAACAGGTACAGACCTGACTACTTTCGAATGGAAAGGCCTTGATGACGGCGACTACAAATTAGTCGAAACAACTACTCCTGCAGGATACAACACAATGGATCCTATCGAATTCAAAATCGTGGCTGAAACAAATGGAGTGATTTCCACAAATCTTACAAATGTTTTTACAGCTGACGTAGAAGCGGGTTCCTTAACTGCTGACATTGAAAATACAAAAGGTTCTATCCTTCCATCCACAGGCGGCATGGGTACAACAATCCTGTACCTGGTTGGCGCACTGCTGATTATCGGAGCAGGAACAACTCTGGTTATGAGAAGACGCAGAGCTGAAGAAAACTAATTCATGAAAACTAAAAGCAAAAACAAGTTTTCCACAATAATACTTATATCAATCATAATCGTAGGGATAGGGCTTCTCCTATACCCTACGGTCAGTAATTACTGGAACTCTATGCACCAGACCCGGGCCATCGCTTCCTACGTGAAAACCGTGAATGACATGGATGACTCTAACGTAGAGGCTCTGTGGGCGCAAGCCGTTTCATATAACCGCGAACTGGGTGAAAACGGCCTGAAATATTCGCTTACGGAGGATCAGGTCCGTGCATATGAAGAACAGCTGGCTACAAGTGAAACTGATGTGATGGCTTATGTTGAAATACCGAAAATCAGATGCAGGCTGGCCATATATCACGGTACCGACGAAGCGGTGCTGCAGGTAGCGGCCGGACATCTCGAATGGTCTTCGCTGCCGGTAGGCGGAAGCAGTTCGCACTGCGTGCTTTCGGGTCACAGAGGCCTTCCGAGCGCGAAGCTTTTCACTGATATAGACCGGCTGGAAGAAGGCGATATTTTCATGCTCCATACGCTGGGGAAAACTCTGACGTATGAAGTGGATCAGATACGCACGGTGCTTCCAGAAGAACTGCAGGACGTGGAAATCGAGCCGGGGCAGGATTACTGCACGCTTGTGACATGTACACCGTACGGTGTGAATACGCACCGTCTGCTGGTGCGCGGACACAGGGTGCCGAATCAGACTGCGATGATAGGAACAGATGCATCGCGGATAGACCCTATGCTGGTGGCTTCCATCCTGTTAGTCATAATCCTTACAGCAGTGCTGATTTGGTTACTGGCGGGTTTGAGAAAAAGCAGACGTAAAGAGAAGATTTACGGAGGTGACGTAAAAAAATGACGAAAAAGAGAATATGCAGGATCTTGCTGTGTCTGATGATTTTTGCGTTGCTTCCTGTGCAGGCCAATGCCATCGACCGCATAGATCTTTCAAAAGATGTACATCTTACTATACACTTTACGCATGAAGGACAGCCGCTGCCGGGAGCCCATCTGCAGATCTACAAAGTGGCGGAGATCTCTGAGCGCGGAGAGTTCGCGTTCACGGCACAGTATGCAGCCTATCCTGTACTGCTTCCATCAGAACCTGACTGGGCAGCGATCGCAAACACTCTGGACGCATATATCCAGATGGATCAGCTGCAGCCTACGGATGCGGGAGTTACAGATGAAAACGGCGTCGTATACTTTCCGAGAGTAAGAAAGCCGATGGAACCGGGTCTGTACCTTATTACAGGCGACACCCTCACATATAACGATATGTGCTTTACGCCGGTGCCTACGCTGATAGCGCTTCCGAACAGAGAAGGAGACTCTCATCACTGGGATTACGATGTACAGGTGAATTTGAAGTATACATTCAGAACGGCTCCGGTCGATTATAAAGTCTTAAAGACATGGGAAGATGACTGCGCAGAAGCAGACCGTCCTGCTTCCATAAAAATCAATCTTCTGAAGGATGGCCAGGTCATTGATACGGTTACGCTGA
>JAGBGL010000017.1 GCA_017936025.1 Bacillota bacterium
CCATGACTGATATGAAAACCGAACGCATCAGACTCTGGGGAATCGTCCAGGGAGTCGGGTTCCGGCCGTTTGTTGAGAAAATCGCAGACCGCATGAATATGAAGGGCGAGGTGCTGAATATCGGCGGGCTTGTTGAAATAGCAGTAACTGACACACAGGAACGTATAGATGCATTTGTGGAAGCCATCGAATGCGAGAAACCGGTTCCTGCTGAAATCGTCCATATCAGGAGAACAGAAGAACTATATAAAGAATATGGAAACTTTACTATTCTCGACAGTGATCACGGCGATGATGAAGCAGCAATGATCCCGGCTGATCTTGCGGTATGCCCGCATTGTCTGAAAGAACTTTATGAAGAAGGGAATCCCAGATATCAGCATCCGTTCATCAGCTGCATGGTATGCGGACCGAGATACACAATAATCGACCGTATCCCGTATGACAGGGAAAATACTACGATGGTAGATTTTCCGATGTGTGATTTCTGCGAGGACGAATATACAAGCCTTGAAGACCGCCGTTATCATGCACAGACAATTTCCTGCCATGATTGCGGACCTCAGCTTTCCATGTCCATTGATGAAGGGGCCAAGCTGCTTGCGGACGGGGAGGTAATAGCTTTCAAAAGCATGGGCGGATATAACCTTTTATGTGACCCGCTCAACGATGAGGCTGTTGCCAGATTAAGAGAAATCAAAAAAAGGGAACAGAAACCGTTCGCGGTTATGTTCCGTGATATAGAGCAGATCAGAGAATTCTGCTATATGGCAGATTCGGAAGAAAGGCTGCTGGCTTCATCGGCAAGGCCTATACTGCTGCTGGAACACAAACCTTCAGAGTCAGAAGAAATAAACAGGAGCAGATTTATCGGCTCTTTCCTGCCGAGCATGGGAGCACAGTATATGCTGCTGGACCGTATCAGTCCGCTGATCGTTACCAGTGCAAATCTGTCCAGCATGCCTATCATCAAAGACGATGAGGAAATGCAGGCACTGATGGAGAGAGAACCGCTGATCAAAGGCGTGATTTCCAATGAGAGAAGGATCCAGGTGCGTATGGATGATTCTGTGGCAAGGGTCATTGACGGACAGCCCCAGATGATCAGAAGATCAAAAGGCTATGCACCGGTACCGCTTTATGTGGGTACAAGAGAAGAAAAACAGATCCTGGCAACAGGAAGCCAGCTGAAAAATTCTTTTGCGCTTACCAAAGGTCCATTTGTATATGTCAGTCAGTATTTCGGCGACATGGACAGTGTGGAAAACCAGAATATATATGAAGAAAATGTGGACAGAATGGCGCAGCTTTTCAGAATAAAACCTGAAATGGCTGTATGTGACATGCATCCACTGTATTATACGACTGAATTTGCAGAGAAGACAGGGCTTCCTGTAATGCAGGTTCAGCATCACCATGCACATGTGGCTTCCGTAATGGCGGAGCACGATCTTAAAGGACCTGTGATCGGAGTCAGTTTTGACGGTACAGGTTACGGCACAGACGGTGCGATCTGGGGAGGAGAGTTCCTGCTGTGTGAAGGCGGAAGCTTCCGCAGAATGGATCATCTGCGCTATGTGAAAATGCTTGGCGGAGATTCTTCCATGAAGGAAGGATGGAAGTCTGCTTTAAGTTATATGTATGCGTGGGAAAACGGATATCAGGAAGAAGTCGAAGGAATAGCTATAGATCTCACTGATATCATGGCGTTTGCAGAAAAAAGAGGCGACCGCGGCTGGAAAGGCGAGGCTCTGGCAAGGGCCGCGATAAAAGCCGGCATCAATACCATCACAAGTTCCAGTATGGGAAGATTGTTTGATGGGGTTGCGGCGCTTCTGGGTATAAAAGACTATAACGATTATGAAGGACAGTGTGCGATCATGCTGGAAGATGCGGCGGCAGCACCTGAAAAAGGTGAGGCAAACAGACTCGCAAGGGACTTTCACCATAAGGTTGCAGAGATGATCCTTGATACATGCGTTAAAATCAGAAAAGAAACCGGAGCTGATCAGGTAGCATTGACGGGAGGAGTATTCCAGAATAAGATTCTTATGGAAGAAAGTCTGCAGCTTCTGAGAGAGAATGGTTTCAAACCTTATTATAATATATCCGTCAGTCCTAATGACGGCGGCATCGCGCTGGGCCAGGCCTATGTGGCGATGAAGAAAATGGAGGAAGAATAATTATGTGTATTGCTATACCGGGAAAAGTACTGGCAACAGACGGAGTTACCGCACAGGTGGATTTCCGTGGAAATACAGTAAATGTAAATGTCGGACTGGTAGATCCTCAGCCGGGACAGTATGTTCTGGTTCATGCAGTATGTGCCATTGAAGTAATGGAAAAAGATAAAGCTGAAGAACTGACTCAGCTGTTTATGGATCTGGAGGAACTGGCATAGTGGAAATTCAGGAAGTTATCCGTTATCTGAAAGAATATGACGGACCGGAAATAAAACTTATGGAAGTATGCGGCACTCATACTGCCAGCATCTTCAAAAGCGGCATCCGCAGCCTGATATCTCCTAAAATCACACTGATTTCAGGACCGGGATGTCCTGTATGTGTAACACCTACAGCGTATATCGACAAATGTATCGAGTATGCGACAAAGGACAATCACATACTGCTTACATTCGGTGATATGATGAAGGTGCCGGGCACCGAAGGAAGCCTTTCTGACATGAAGGGAAAGGGTGCGAAGGTCGAACTGATGTATTCTCCGTTCGAAGCAGTTGAAAAAGCTCAGGCAAATCCTGATATTACTTATGTCGTTGCTGCCGTAGGATTTGAAACAACGGCTCCGGCATATGCTCTTATGATGCAGCAGGCTGTATCTAAAGAAGTGAAAAATATCAGACTTGTGACAGCGCTGAAAACTGTTATCCCCGCACTGACATGGATCTGCGAGAACCAGCAGGATATCGACGGATTTATTTGTCCGGGTCACGTGAGCACGATCATCGGAAGTGTTCCGTATGAGGCACTTGCTGAAAAATATAAAAAACCTTTCGTTGTTGCAGGTTTTGAAGCAGAACATATTCTGGCTGTCATCTATGATATTGTACGCCAGATAGAAAAAGGCGAGCACAAGGTCAAAAACTTATATTCAAATGCGGTACACGATGAAGGGAATCCTAAAGCACTGAATGTGCTGGAGACTTTCTTTGAGCCGGGTCCTGCGATGTGGAGAGGCCTTGGAGTTATCGAAGGATCAGGTCTGTATCTGAAGGATACATTCTATGATGGTGGAAGCCGCGGACTGGACAAAGATATGCAGCTGCCTGCAGGATGCAGCTGCGGTGACGTAATTGTAGGAAAGATCAACCCTGATCAGTGTCCTATGTTCAAAACAAAATGCAGCCCAATGACACCGTTTGGACCATGCATGGTTTCTGCGGAAGGGGCCTGCGGTATCTGGTACCGTAATAAATAATTTGCCGGCGGGCCTTCGGCCTGCGGTAATTCAGGAGGAAAATATGAAAATCACAATGGCTCACGGAAGCGGCGGCAAAACATCGGCAGAGCTGATGAGCAGCGTTTTCGGAAAGCATTTCAAAAACAGCATTCTTGATAAGATGGAAGATGCGGCGGTAGTTGAAGTGAGCGGAAAAATCGCTTTCAGCACAGATTCTTTCGTTGTTACTCCGCTGGAATTCAACGGCGGTGACATCGGAAAACTGTGCGTATGCGGAACAGTCAACGATCTTCTGATGATGGGTGCGCAGCCTCAGTATCTGACTTGCGGCTTCATTCTGGAAGAAGGTCTGGAAATTGAAACGCTGGACAGAATAGTGGCTTCCATGGCGAAGCAGGCTGAAATCGCAGGCGTTAAGATCGTTGCCGGCGATACAAAGGTAGTTGAAGGCAGCGGCGGACTGTACATCAATACTTCCGGTATCGGGATCATACCTGAAGGAAGAGATGTAAGTGCGGCAAACTGCAAACCGGGAGACAAACTGATACTGTCCGGAAATCTGGGTGATCATCATGCTACGATTTTAAGCGCACGTATGGAGATCGAAAACGATATCAGGAGTGACTGCGGATGCCTGAAAGACATCACGGATGCACTGTTCGACAATGATATTACAGTCAGAACTATGCGTGACGTTACAAGAGGCGGACTGGGAACTATTCTTAACGAAATCGCAGACACTTCCGGATGCAGGATAGAGCTGCAGGAAGAAGCTATTCCTGTCAGCGATGATGTACGCGGATTCGCAGATATCCTGGGACTGGACCCTCTGTACATGGCAAATGAAGGCAAGCTGGTTGCAATCGTGCCGGGAGAACAGGCTGATAAGGCGCTGGAACTGATGAGAGGAACAGAACATGGTGCGAATGCTGTAATTATCGGTGAAATTAAAGAAGGCGAAGGTACACATATCGTAACAAGACTCGGCGGAAGCCGTGTGCTGGACGTGCTGTACGGCGAAGGCCTTCCAAGAATATGCTAAAGTTTATAATTGTTTTATGACGTTTATATAGGAGGACTTATACTATGTTTAAAAATGTTATCGTAAGAAGACCATGTAAAGCGATGGTAGAAGGTATCACTTCTGCACCTGAACTGGGAAAACCTGATTATGAACTGGCTCTGAAACAGCATGATGACTACATCGCAGCTCTGAAACAGTGCGGCGTTGAAGTTACTGTGCTGGAAGCAGATGAAAGATATCCTGACTCCTGCTTCGTAGAAGACCCTGCAGTAATCACAAGAAAATGCGCTATCATCACTAACCCTGGCGCACCGTCCAGAAACGGCGAAAAGAATGAAATCATCGGCGCAGTTAAGAAATTCTTCTCTGACGACCAGATCGAATACATTCAGGATCCGGGAACTCTGGAAGGCGGCGACGTAATGATGGTTGGAGATCACTTCTACGTAGGACGTTCTGCAAGGACTAATGAAGAAGGTATCAGACAGTTCATCGAAATTCTGGAAAAACACGGTCTGTCCGGATCCGAAGTTACTCTGGAAGAAGTACTGCACCTGAAGACTGGTGTAAACTATCTGGAAAATAACAACATGCTGGTTTCCGGTGAATTTATCACAAAACCTGAGTTTGAAAATTTCAACAAAGTTGTTATTCCTGAAGAAGAAGCATATGCTGCAAACTGCATCTGGGTAAATGACACTGTAATTGTGCCTGAAGGATATCCTGCAGTTCTGGAAGCTGTTAAATCCTGCGGATATAAAGTTCTGCTGGTAGACACTTCCGAATATAGAAAACTGGATGGCGGACTGTCCTGCCTGTCCCTGAGATTCTAAGTCAATAAAGTTTTTGAGACGGACCGCACAACGCGGGCCTGAAAACTTTAAAATATGAAAGAGTAAGGTAACTTATTATGGAAAATGAAAAAAAATTAGGTACGCTTAGACTGACCATGTTTGGTATCGGTCTGATCCTGGCGTCCGGTGCGTTCGCTATTCCTGGTGATTTTGCTGCATCCGGCGCATATCCTCTGGCATCCCTGCTGGGCTGGGCTGTTGCAGGGATCGGTATGTTCTCCCTGTGTATGTGTTATCTGCGTCTTGGTATTGCAAGACCTGACCTGACTTCCGGTCTTTATACATACGCTAGAGAGGGTTTCGGTCCTTTCATCGGATTCTCCTCTGCATGGGGTTACTGGATCAGTGCTCTGCTGGCACAGATCACATTCCTGAACATGCTGTTCGGTACACTGGGACAGATCTTCCCTGTGTTCGGAAACGGTGCGAACCTGGTATCCGTTATTGTTCAGTCTGTTATTATCTGGGTCCTGGCTATCCTGATCCTGAAAGGTGTAAACCAGGCGGTATCCATCAATGCTGTTGTAGTAGCAGCTAAACTGATGCCTGTAATGGCTCTGCTGGTTGCGATCGTGTTCGCAAGAGCTTTCGATCCTGAAATCTTCATGCAGAACTTCACTGGCGAAGGTTCCGGAATGAGCCTGTTCGAACAGGTTAAATCCACTACATTCATCACTGTATGGATCTTCATCGGTGTTGAAGGTGCTGTAGTAATCTCTGCACGTGCGAAGACTACAAAGATTGCAGGACGCGCTGCTGCGATCTCCTTCCTGTGCATGCTGGCGATCTACATGATGATTTCCATCCTGTCCATGGGTGTTATGCCTACAGAAGAACTGGCACAGCTGGCTACTCCATCTGTTGCAGGTGTTCTGGAAGCTGTAGTTGGACCTTGGGGGGCTACACTGGTTAATGTTGCAGTAATCGTATCCATCTGCGGTGCACTGTTCACTTACACAATCCTGTGTGTTGAATCTGCAGCATCTCCTGCGATGGAAGGATGCTTCCCTAAATTCTTTACTAAACAGAATAAGCATGGTGCGCCAATCAACTCCACTATCGTATCCACTGCGGTAATTCAGATCTTCATGATCATCATCGTATTCAACGAAGCAACTTATCAGGTTTGCTACTCCCTGTCTACATCCATGATCATGATCCCATACTTTGTATCTGCACTGTACGCATTCAAGAGCTGCTGTAAAGGTGAGCTGACTGGTATCTACGATAACGCAGGCGGAAAGATCACTACTTGGATCTTTGCAATCATTGCTTCCGTATACGGATTCTGGATGCTGTACTCCACAGGCGGAGCTGCTATCCTGACATGTTCCGTACTGTACGGACCTGGTATCCTGCTGTACCTGTACAACCAGAAAGAAAGAGGGGAGAAACTGTTCCCTGGCAAAACTGACCTGATTTCTGCAATCGTAATGGCTGCTGCATTCGTTATTTCCATCGTCCTGATGGCAAACGGAACAGTATCCATGTTCTAATCTGAAAAAAATAAAAACCGGGAGTATCTATCGATGCCCCCGGTTTTTGTATGAAAAGACAAACCCTAACGTTATGTAACGTTAGGGTTTTGATATTATATTACTTGTTTTCGTATATGATTTTGCCTCCGCAGATCGTATAACGTACGATTCCCGGCAGGTCTTCGCCTGTAAAAGGTGTGTTGCTGGATTTTGAAGCAAATTCGGAAACTGTCCATTCTTCTTCAGGATCGAAAATAACGATATCTGCAGGTTTGCCTTCGGAGATATCACCGCCCGGCAGTTTATAAAGTGTGGCAGGGTTAGAAGTCATTTTTTCAAGAACCTGCATCATGCTCATGTGTCCCGGTTCTACCAGAGATTTGATTGCCAGACTAAGTGCTGTTTCGAGACCTGTGATTCCGCTCGGTGCAGCCCACATCGGTTCAGCTGCTTTTTCATCAGCTGTGTGAGGTGCATGGTCTGTAGCGATCAGATCGATAGTACCGTCCTTCAGTCCTTCGATGATTTCCTGTCTGTCCTTCTCTGTACGGAGAGGAGGATTCATCTTCGCCAGGCTTCCGTGTTTTATAACTGCCTTGTCAGTCAGCGTGAAATGATGAGGTGTTGCTTCCGCATGGATGTTGGCGCCCATAGCTTTTGCGTTTCTTACAAGAGCAACGGAAGTTCCGGAGCTGATGTGCTGGATCACCGTGTGTGCTCCTGTTTTCAGTGCCAGCAGACAGTCTCTTGCAACCATGGATTCTTCTGCGATGGAAGGAGAACCTTCGATACCGTAATGCTTTGAAGCGATACCGTGGTTGATTCCGTTCTGTGAAATGAAAGCAGGGTCTTCTTCGTGAAGACTGATAGGCAGATCAAGTGCCGCGGCTCTTTCCATTGCACGGAAACAGAGTGTTGCATCCATGATAGGGATCCCGTCATCTGTGAAACCTGCAGCGCCGGCAGCGGCCAGAGCTTCGAAATCGGTCATTTCTTTTCCTTTCAGACCATATGTTACGGAGCCTACCTGATAGATGTTTATATCTTCAGCCTTTGCACGCTCCAGGATGTCTGTAAGAGTTTCAACGCTGTCAACGACAGGTTTTGTGTTAGCCATGCAGATTACAGAAGTGAATCCGCCTTTTGCAGCGGCCAGTGAACCTGTATGCAGGTCTTCTTTGTGAGTGAAGCCCGGATCGCGGAAGTGAATATGAGTATCGATCAGTCCCGGTGCAACGATATTGCCGGCAGCATCGATGACTTCTTCGCCGTCTGCTGCTGTCAGTTCACCGATTTCACTGATGATCCCGTCAGTGATACGTATATCGTATTCGCCCTGAGTCTTTGCAGCAGGGTTTATTACAAATCCATTTTTTATCAACATGATATTTATCTCCTGTTCCGGACAGCTGAGACTGTCCATCTTTTCTTTTGAATATTCTATCATTTATTATTGTCTTGTGGAAGTGAAAAGTGTAGCTGTGAAATGTAAAATGTGGTATACTGTCTCTAATAACGGGCGGAGAGAAACTGCCCGGTAATTTGAGGAAACTGAATCTTGATATTGACATCGGTATACTGCTGTGTTATTATATTGAAGATTTAGGCCAAAAACAAAAATGAAAGGAAAAAACACATGAAAAGATCACTGGAAAGCGGTTATATTTTCAAGGAAAAAGGTTTTACAAACTCCGTGTTTTTGTCTTCATTTGATCCAGGTTTTAGTGTTGCGTGACGCATCACCGACAGCCTGGTTTTTTTGTATAGTAAGTTATAACTCTTAATAACATCCGGGAGAAGAACAATGGATACAAAGATTTATACAATCGTTTCGAACAAACAGCTGACCCGCAGTATTTATGAGATGAAACTGGAAGGTGATACTTCCATGATCACGGCGCCGGGACAGTTTCTGAATATTAAACTGGAGGGCTTCTATTTAAGAAGACCTATTTCTATCTGTGACTGGAATGAAAACGAGATAACGATCGTGTACAAGACGGTAGGACAGGGAACAAAACATATGGCAACACTTGAGCCGGGAACAGAACTTGATATTCTGTGCTCTCTGGGCAACGGGTATGATCTGGAAAAGATCCCTGCAAATCCGGTACTGGCAGGCGGCGGTGTAGGAGTGCCTCCTATGTACGGCCTTGCAAAGGCACTGGTGGCACAGGGAAAGAAACCGGTTGTTGTTCTGGGATTCAATACTGAACACGAGGTGTTCTATGAAGAAGAGTTCAAGGCGCTTGGTGCTGACGTGAAAGTAGTTACAGCTGATGGAAGCTACGGACTGAAAGGTTTTGTAACTGACGGATTTGACTCTGCTGATTATGCATGTGCATGCGGACCTGAGCCTATGCTGAAGGCAGTAGCTGCTAAAGCGAAAGACGGACAGTACAGTTTTGAAGCAAGAATGGCATGCGGCTTCGGCGGATGCATGGGCTGCAGCTGTGAAACTAAATATGGAGCAAAGAGAATCTGCAAAGAGGGGCCGGTTCTGGAACAGGAGGAAATAATATGGTAGATATGAAAGTGACACTCAGCGGACTTGTGCTGGACAACCCTGTTATCCCTGCCAGCGGTACATTCGGATATGGGAAGGAATATGCAGAGTTCTATGATATCAACATCCTTGGTTCCATTTCTTTCAAAGGAACTACAGTTGAACCGAGATTCGGAAATCCGCAGCCCAGAATCGCAGAGTGCAGCAGAGGGCTGATCAACTCTGTAGGCCTGCAGAATCCGGGACTTAAAGCAGTAAAGGAAAAAGAGCTTCCTGAACTGGCTGAAATATACAGCAAACCTGTGATCGCTAACGTGAGCGGATTTTCCATCGAAGAGTATGTTGAATGCGCAAAGGCGATGGATGAAGAACCTCAGGTGGGAATCATCGAAGTAAACGTAAGCTGCCCTAACGTGCATGACGGAGGAATGGCTTTCGGTACACTTCCGGAAACGGCTGCAGAAGTAACTAGAGCAGTTAAGGCAGTTACTACAAAGCCTGTATATATCAAACTGAGCCCTAATGTAACGGATATCGCAGCTATCGCAAAGGCATGCGAAGAAGCAGGTGCTGATGGTATCTGCCTGATCAATACACTGCTGGGAATGAGAATCAATCTGGAAAAGAGACAGCCTGTTATCGCCAATAAAATGGGAGGGTTCTCCGGTCCTGCGATTTTCCCTGTAGCAGTAAGAATGGTTTATCAGGTAGCAAAAGCAGTTAACATTCCTGTAATCGGAATGGGCGGTGTTGAGAGTGCAAGAGATGTCATCGAAATGATGATGGCCGGAGCAACTGCTGTACAAGTAGGTGCCGCAAACCTGGTAAATCCTTATGCATGTAAAGAAATCATCGAAGAACTTCCAAAAGTGATGGAAGAACTGGGAATAGAAAAACTGACAGATATTATTGGAATTATAGAATAGGAGGAAAAAATGGGTAAAGACGTAATCATCGCGCTGGATTTCAGTACAGCCGAAGAAACACTGAGCTTTTTAGATAAGTTCGCTGATAATGACAGAAAACCTTATGTAAAAGTAGGCATGGAACTGTATTATGCAGAAGGTCCTGCTATTATCAAAGCTATCAAGAAGAGAGGACACAAACTGTTCCTGGATCTGAAGCTTCACGATATTCCGAATACAGTAAGAAAAGCCATGTCCGTACTGTCCAACCTGGATGTTGATATGGTAAACGTTCATGCAGCAGGAACTATTGATATGATGAAAGCTGCAAAAGAAGGACTGACAAGAGAAGATGGAAGCAGACCTCTGCTGATCGCGGTAACTCAGCTGACTTCCACAAGCCAGGAAAGAATGACAAATGAACTTCTCATTGAAGAAGACATTGATAAAGTAGTAATCAAATATGCTGAAAATGCAGATGATGCCGGACTGGACGGTGTAGTATGCTCTCCTCTGGAAGCAGGAAAGATCCACAGCGCATGCGGAAGAAACTTCCTGACAGTAACGCCGGGCGTACGTTTTGCAGATGGAGATAAAGGCGACCAGGTAAGAGTAACTACTCCTGAAAGAGCAAAAGAAATCGGTTCTGACTACATCGTAGTCGGCCGTCCGATCACTCAGGCAGATGATCCGGTAGCAGCATATAACCGTTGTGTAGCAGAATTTGTGGAGGAATAAATTATGAAAAAAGAAATCGCAAAAGGACTTTTATCTATCCAGGCAGTTTTCCTGCGTCCGGATGAACCATTTACATGGGCAAGCGGAATCAAGAGCCCTATCTACTGTGACAACAGACTGACTCTGACAGCACCGGAAGTGCGTACAAAGGTTGAAGAGGGTCTGATGGCAGTTATTAAAGAACATTATCCTGAGTGTGAAGTGATCATGGGTACTTCCACTGCGGGTATCGCTCATGCAGCTATCGTCGGCCACATGATGGGACTGCCTATGGGCTATGTAAGAAGCTCTGCAAAAGACCACGGCAGAACTAACAAAATCGAAGGTAAGCTGGAAGCAGGACAGAAAGTTGTTGTTGTAGAAGACCTGATTTCTACAGGCGGTTCCGTTCTGGATACTGTAGAAGCTCTGAGAGAAGTGGGTGCAGAAGTTCTGGGCGTTGCAAGTATTTTCACTTACGGAATGCAGAAGGGCCTGGACAGAATGGCTGCTGCTGATGTTAAGAATGTCAGCCTGAGCGATCTGGACACACTGGTGGAAGTTGCTGCTGAAGAAGGCTACATCAAAGCAGAAGACGTAGAACGTCTGATCAAATTCAGAAATAACCCATCCGATGAAAGCTGGATGAAAGGAGATAAATAAATGGAAAAGAACTTCCGTAATCTGATCAGCATCACTGACTTATCTATTGAAGAAATCGACCATCTGATTGATGTTGCAAACGATATCGTTGAAAACCCTGATGAGTATATCGATATTTGTAAAGGAAAGAAACTGGCGACACTGTTCTTCGAACCAAGTACAAGAACAAGACTGAGCTTTGAAGCTGCTATGCTGGAACTGGGCGGAAGCGTTCTGGGATTTGCAGGAGCAAGCTCCAGTTCTGCAGCCAAAGGTGAATCTGTAAGCGACACAGTTGAAACTGTAGGATGCTATGCGGATATCATTGCTATGAGACATCCTAAAGAAGGTGCTCCAATGGTGGCTTCCAGAAGAACTACAGTGCCTATCATCAACGCAGGTGACGGCGGACACTTCCATCCGACACAGACGCTGACAGACCTTCTGACTATCAAGAGAAAGAAAGGCGAACTGGGCAATATTACGCTGGGACTGTGCGGAGACCTGAAGTTCGGCAGAACTGTTCACTCCCTGATCGAAGCGATGCTGCGTTATGATAATGTAAAATTCGTTCTGATCGCTCCTGAAGAACTGAGAGTTCCGGAGTACATCCGTGAAGAACTGAGAAAATCCGGTGCTGACTGGAAAGAGGTCGAAAGCATGGAAGAAGTAATGCATGAACTGGATGTACTGTATATGACAAGAGTTCAGAGAGAACGTTTCTTCAATGAAGAAGATTACGCACGTCTGAAAGATACATATATCCTGGATCTGGAAAAACTGGAAACAGCAAAAGAAGATCTGACTATCATGCATCCGCTGCCAAGAGTTAACGAAATTTCCGTTAAAGTGGATGACGATCCTAGAGCATGTTATTTCTATCAGGCTCTGTGCGGTAAACATATCCGTATGGCACTGATCCTGAATTTACTGGGAATCAAATAGGGGAGGTACAGAGAATGAATATTGATGGAGTAACAACTGGTATCGTTTTAGACCATATCAAAGCCGGAAAAGGAATTAAGATTTATAACTATCTGCATTTGGACAAACTCAGCTGCAGTGTAGCGATGCTGCAGAATGTGAAATCCAGCAAATACGGTAAAAAAGATATTATCAAAATCGACGAGCTGATCGAACTGGATTATGAAATGCTGGGATACATCGACAGCAATATTACTGTCAATTTTGTAAAAGACGGCAGACTGCTGAAAAAAGAACATCTGGATCTGCCGGAAACACTGACGGATATTATCCAGTGCAAGAATCCTAGATGTATTACTTCCATTGAGCAGGAAATCGAGCATGTGTTCAAACTGGTCGACAGAGAAAAGAAAACTTACCGCTGTGCTTACTGCGACGTAGAACACAAGGAGTATAAATAATGCGGGAACTGTGGCAGGCAGGTGAAAATACCTGGTATGTGTACAGCCGTAATATATTCGGGTTTTATCAGCTTAATGAAACTGATGTCTGTATGATAGATACAGGCAGAGATCCGGAAGATATTGAATTTGCAGAAAAGGTTCTGGCCGATAAAGGCTGGAACCTTAAATTCATTATAAATACACATACCCATATTGATCACATCGGCGGAAACAAAGCGCTGATGGCTAAATGGGGATGCCCGGCTTATACTACACGAATCGAGAGGATTTTTGCAGAGTATGAGGAGCTGGAACCGGCATTTATGTTCGGCGGCAGACCTTCGGCGGAAGTGCGCGAAGTGTTTAAACATCCGGGTGATATTGGCTTCCGTGATATCGAGGATTTCGAGCTGCCGGACGGATTTGAAATACTGCATATGCCGGGACATACTTTCGGAATGATTGGGGTGAAGACACCGGATGATGTGTGGTTCGTGGCGGATTCCATAATGAACCGCAAAGCGCTTAAAAAGTATCCATTCGGATTTCTTATCAATGTGGAAAGCTATCTTGAGACTCTGGAAAAGCTGAAGGGGCTGGAAGGAAAATTTTTTATTCCTGCTCACGGCGAGTCGATGGGGAAGGAAATTGCTTCTCTTGCAGAGGAAAATACCGCTAATATCCGGCGCCACATCGATTTTATTGCCGGATGCTGCCGTGGCGGCAAGAGTGTGGATCTTGTCGTAAGGGATGTTTTCAAAGAGTATGGTATGAAGGAAACAGAAATACAGTATACACTGGTGGCTTCCACGGTGAGATGCTATCTCACATACCTCAAGGATGCAGGCCGTATGGAATGTTACAGTGATGACGGTCTGATTAAGTGGAAGACGATTGATGGAGGAACGATATGAATCCAGGCAGAATAATTGTATTTTTAATATGTGTAGCGTTTATTGTGCTGGGCGTTTCCAAACTGGCTGCCGGGGACAATACATGGGGCGTTATTTTTACTTTTATAGGTCTGATGAATTTGATCAGATGGTGGAAAAATAGAAAGTCTCAGTAATATATTTAGGTAAAACGTTACGTAACGTAAGAGTTTTGTGACATGTGAGGTGACTGGCATGAAGAGAGTATTGACATTAATTGCAGCCTTATTGATTGCATTGGGATTATCCAGTTGCGGGTTGAAAGAAGATTTTACCGAAATGGGATTTGGATTTAAGGCTGAAGGACCGACTGTTACAACATATTTTTCTGATGGCCTGGAAAGCAAAACTGGCGGATTCACTTTTTACAATCTGAGTGAAGAACCTGTGGATGTCTATATCAATGCCTGCGATGGTTCAGAAAAAATAGTGATCGAAGATCTGAAAGAAGGCCCTTGCTGGCAGAGAGTAGAAAAAAATAAAGAATATGCGATCGGATTCCGCACGGATGCTCCGGTCGGAACAGAAATCGAACTGACTATTATAGATGGTGATCAGGTGAAATTTGAGCCGTCAGGTGCTGGCGAAGCTATTGCAAATCCGGCAGTGCCGATGCGGATTGAACCTCATCTTGCTGCGGCAGTTGGCGGAAACGGCCCGCTTGTTGATGAAGCCCTGATTTATACAGGAAATGTGACTTGTGTTCAGAACGGGATCAGAGTGACTGCAAAGCAAGCAGTGGCAGATAATCATAATATGTATATCCTGCTTCAGGTAAATACTAAGAAGAACATCGAGTTCACATTTGAAGACCGTTTCGAAACGGTTACATTCGGGGTCAGAAACGCATGGACGGGATCTGATATGTGCTGGAATTCTGTCTCTAAAGATGGTTCGATGATGCATATTGTTCTTGGGATGGATTCAGAAGAGATCATGGAGAGCGGCACTGTAGATATTTCCCTGAAAAACCTGATAAACTGTAACGGAGAAGGAGCCGTATATCATGGCAGCTGGGATCTGGGATTCGATTTTAAAGTGGCGGATGTTACAGAAAGCTTCAAAACGGATGCAGTAATCCATCACAACGGCGTTGATCTGAAAATCAGACAGCTGGATGTGTCTCCATTCTCGGTATACATTGAATGCGGGCTGGCTGCAGAATCAGCGAAACCAGATGAAGACTGGGATTTGCATGAAATGGAAATCGATTTTGTGACGGGAAGCGGTGAGACTGCCGGATGTTCCTTTGAAGGCGGCGGCAGCAGTTATGAAGACGACTGGAAGAACTTCATATGTTACAGACATGGTAAGATGCAGAATGTTATAGATCCTGATGATATAAAAGCCGTAGTTATAAATGGTCAGATGATCAAAATGAAATAAAATTTTGAACCGGGTGTTATCATGTGATGCCCGGTTTATTACATTATCTGCGCTGTTTGCACATGGCCTATTGACTGTCGGGAAAATGAGGTGCAGAATATTAGGACACTATACTTGAAACATATCTTAGGCAGTAGTAGAATCAAGCAAAAGGAGGTAAGAGATTATGAAAGTAAAAGAAACACAATTGGAGTATAGAAAAAAATATGAACTGTCGCCGGAAGAAATCAAGGCAATAAACGTTGGGATAGAAGATATGAAAGCAGGCAGGGGCCGCCCGATAGAAGACTTTCTGAAAGAAATGAAGGCATCCTTGGGGATTTGAGCACGGCATACAAATGTATTATATACAAAGAGGCTGAACATGATGTTGAAAGTATAGTTTATTATATGTCTGAACGACTAAAAAATCCGGCTGCATCAGAACGTTTTGTGGCGGCTTTTGAAAAGAATTTGGAAGCGATAAGAAATTTTCCTTATTTGGGAAGAACATCAGAGTTTTTTTCTGATGGAAAAATAGTGCGTATTAAATCTTTTGAAACATACAGGATTTTTTACATTATTTGTTATGACAGACAGGAAATTTCCATATTGCGAGTCCTGAAGGACAAACAGGATTGGAAATGGAATATCAGGTAAGAAAAACGAGGCCATCTGACCTCGTTTTGATGTTTTTGTGATTTATGCTTCGCCGGCTTCTGTTTTGATTGCGAAGGCTTCCTTCATGATTTCAACGGAGGAGCTGGATCCGATACGGTCTGCACCGCGGTTGATCATTTTGATGGCTGTGCTCAGGTCTCTGATACCACCTGCAGCCTTGATTTTGATCTTGCTGCCGTTCATTTTCTTGATGCGGGAAACGACTTCAGTGGAGCCGTTGCCTGGTCCGAATCCTGTGGAAGTTTTTACGAAAGCGGCGCCTGCTTTGATTGCGAGTCTTGCTGCTTTGGAGATCTCGTCAGGTGACAGGTAGCATACTTCCATGATTACTTTTACAATAGCATTATATTTTGCAGCTGCTTCTACGATTTCTCTGATTTCATTTTCCACCAGATCATATTTTCTGTCTTTCATAGCACCGACATTGATCACCATGTCGATTTCGTCTGCGCCGGCCTTGCAGACTTCTTCGGTTTCGAAAACCTTTGCTGCAGTAGACATCATGCCCAGAGGGAAGCCAATAACAGCAGATACTTTGACATCTGTGTCTTTCAGCTGTTCTTTTGCCAGAGGCACGTAGTGACCGTTTACGCATACGGAGTAGAATTCATATAATTTTGCTTCTTCGCACAGCTGAATGATGTCAGCTTCCTTTGCGTTTGCTTTTAAATTAGTGTGATCAAAATATGTATTTAACAGTTCCATAATTATCTCCTTTTTAATTATTCGACTTATTATAACAGAGAATGCTGTCTGATACTAGATGACAAATGATACAAAAAGATGTAAAATTAAATTGAATATTTATGCCCTGCACGGCGGTGCCGGGTATGATGGTAAAAGGAGTATAATAATAATGAGAATCCCAGAATTATTCAAAGCAAAGAAGCCTGTTATTTCTTTTGAAATATTTCCCCCAAAGAGAGAAACAGGACTTGAAAAAATATATGAAACAGTAGGCAAACTGTCCGTATGCAACCCTGATTTTATCAGTGTTACATATGGTGCGGCGGGAAGCCTTGTAAATAACTATACATGTGAAATCGCTTCCAGGATCAAACATGACTACGGCATCGAACCGCTGGCACACCTTACATGTGTCAATTCAAGCATGAGCGACGTGGATGAAATGATCAGACGTTTTGCCGAAGCAGACATTGAAAACGTTCTGGCTCTGCGAGGAGATATCGTCCCGGAAGCAGCTATAAAGAGCGAGTTTTCACACGCCAATGAGCTGGCTATCGAGGTCCAGAGAAACAGCGGACTGCAGATCCTCGGGGCATGCTATCCGGAAGGACACACTGAAAGCAGGAACCTCATCGAAGATATCCATAATCTGAAATATAAAATCGGTGCAGGCGCAAAAGTACTGATCACTCAGCTGTTCTTCGATAATCAGAAATTCTACGAATTTCTGGCAGCTGCACGCAACCTGGGTGTAGATGTTCCGGTTTCCGCAGGGATAATGCCTATCGTAAGTCACAAGCAGATCGAGAAAACTGTTGCCCTGTCCGGTGCCAGCATACCGCCTGCTTTTGCAGAAATGATTGAAAAATACGGTGATGACCCGGATGCACTATATGAACACGGCATACAGTATGCAGTGGATCAGATCAGAGACCTGATCGAACATGGAGTAGATGGAATCCATCTTTACACTATGAATAACCCTGAAGTATCCCTTGAAATATACGAAAGAGTAAAGGATCTGTTATAAATGAGAATAGATTTACCGAAATGGATAAACCGCCATCAGTGGCTGGACAGACTGGGCTTTGAAGACAAGCCGGATATAAATATGCTGATCAGGCTGGCAGAGGCAGAGGAAAAACTCTTTGCGACAGCTATGCCGCAGGGAGTATACCGGGTGATGCCTGTGGAAGCTATTACGCCTCAGGGCCATAATATAAAAAAGCATCTTGAAGAGTGTGACGAGGTTGCTATAATGGCCGTTACCCTGGGTGCGATGGTGGATAACCTCATAAGAACCAGTCAGGTAAGAGATATGGCGGAAGCAGTTATGCTGGATGCAGGGGCTTCCATACTGATCGAGCAGATCGCAGACGAGCTGTGCCGCATAATCGATAAAGAGCAGCAGCGATGCACGACGGTGAGATACAGTCCGGGATATGGGGATTATCCTGTGATGATGCAGACGGAGCTGATATGGCTGACGGATGCTCACAGAAAAATAGGACTTTCGGTAAATAAAAATTATATGATGACACCGCAGAAATCAGTAACGGCAGTGATAGGCATGTCTGATGAGCCTGTTACAGGGTACATGGCAACGTGTAAAGACTGTCATTTGAGAAACGGATGCGAAATGATAAGGAAAGGACAACACTGTGTTAGACTTTAAGAACAAATTTTACATATTAGACGGCGGGATGGGCACGATGATGCAGGCAAACGGTCTGGAGCCCGGCGAGGTTCCGGAACTGATGAGCATCACACATCCTGAGGTGATCAGATCTATCCACAGAAGTTACGTGGAAGCCGGCTCTGACATCATCTATGCCAATACTTTTGGCGCCAATACTCATAAAGTGCCGGAAGACTGCGGGCACACATTGGAAGAAATCATAGAGGCTTCCGTGAAAACAGCAAAAGCGGCAGGAAATGCAGATACTAAGGTTGCTCTGGATGTGGGACCGCTGGGAGAACTGCTGGAACCTATGGGATCGCTGAAGTTTGAAGAGGCGTATGACGCATTCAGAAGAACCATGATACAGGGTGAAAAATCCGGTGCAGATCTGATAGTTATCGAGACAATGACAGACCTCTATGAGGTAAAGGCGGCAGTTCTTGCTGCAAAGGAAAATACTGATCTGCCGGTGATGGTTTCCATGTCATTTGAAGAAAGCGGAAGAACTTTCACGGGAACTGATGTGGTTTCTATGGCTGTAACACTGGAAGGCCTGGGCGTCGATGCCATCGGCATCAACTGTTCGCTGGGTCCTGCGGAGATCTATCCAATAGCGGAAAAGATGTGCGCAAGCACTGATCTGCCTGTGTTCGTAAAGCCGAATGCAGGACTTCCTGACCCGAGAACTAATGAATATGACATAGATGCAGAGCAGTTCGCAGAAATGATGACTGCCTATCTTGATCTGGGTATCGCCGCTGCAGGAGGGTGCTGCGGAACAACGCCTGAGTATATTGCAGCTGTCAAAAAAGCTTTCGCGGGAAAAGAACGCAGCGGGCGCAGACCGGCTGAAAAAAAGAGCATTGTATGCAGTGCAGTAAAACCTGTAACAATAGATCATGTTGCTGTTATCGGTGAGAGAATCAATCCTACTGGAAAGAAACGTCTCAAACAGGCTCTGCTTGACGAAGATTATGACTATATACTTTCTCAGGCAGTGGAACAGATCGATGCAGGTGCAGAGATCCTGGATGTAAACGTGGGAGTACCTAAGCTGGATGATGTCGCTATGCTTCCGAAAGTGGTCAAGCAGCTTCAGGCTATCACGGATCTTCCTCTTCAGATCGACTCTTCCAATCCTGCGGCGATCGAAGCTGCGCTCCGTGTGTATAACGGAAAACCGATCGTAAACTCTGTAAACGGTGAAGACAAGGTAATGGAAGCTATTCTGCCGCTCGTTAAGAAATACGGTGCAGCAGTTATCGGTCTGACTCTTGATGAAAACGGTATCCCGGCTACAGCTGAGGAACGTTTTGCGATCGCGCAGCGCATTATGGACTGCGCACTAGGATATGGAATTGCGAAAGAAGATATATATATCGACTGTCTGACGCTGACGGCTTCTGCACAGCAGGCAGAAGTTGCGGAAACACTGAAGGCTGTCCGCATGGTCAAGGAGCAGCTGGGACTGCACACAGCACTTGGCGTATCCAATATCAGTTTCGGACTTCCATGCAGACCGCTGGTAAATAGAACTTTCCTGGCTATGGCTATGGAGAATGGCCTGGATCTGCCTATAATCAATCCTAATGATGAAGATATGATGGGCACTGTCTATGCGTTCGAGATGCTCCATAACAGAGATAAGAATGCAGAGAAGTTTATTGAGAGATACAGTGAGGCTTCTATCGGAACTATGAGCCGGGGGGCTTCCGTGAAAGAGACGGCCGAGTCTGCGGGAGATTTGTATCATGCACTTGAAAAGGGAATGAAGGCAGAGACTCTTGCGGCAGTAAAAGAACTGTTGAAAACAGAGGATGCCATGACTATCGTCAATAATCATCTGATCCCGGCTCTTGACAGAGTGGGACAGGGATTCGAAAAGGGGACCATCTTCCTGCCGCAGATGATGCAGGCGGCAACTGCTGCACAGGGCGGATTTGAACTGATAAAAGATCATCTGGCACAGTCAGGCCAGGAAAAAGTTTCTAAAGGGACTGTCGTACTGGCAACTGTAAAAGGAGATATCCACGATATAGGAAAGAATATCGTGAAAGTTATAATGGAAAACTACGGTTTTGATATAATCGATCTGGGGCGTGATGTTGCTCCGGAAACCGTAGTAGAGACTGTGAAAGCTAAAGATATAAAGCTGGTTGGTCTCAGTGCGCTGATGACTACTACGCTGGGAAGCATGGAAGAGACCATCGCTGCTGTTAAGGCGGCAGATCCTGAATGCAAAGTCATGGTGGGAGGAGCAGTGCTCACTGCAGATTTTGCCGAAAGGATCGGTGCGGACTTCTACTGTAAGGACGCGATGAAATCTGTGGAAGCAGCAAATAGTGTATTTGAATAAAAAATTATATATTTTGCGGGTAACCACAAAAAGGGGCGTCTCAAACGTTTTGAGATGTTCCTTTTTTATTGACATTGACAGGGAATAGGGGTAAACTGAAAATGTCCGAAATCGGACAAAGAGGGAGGCGGCTATGAAGACAGCACTAAGCAATCAATTAAGGCTCTGTAACCAGCTATATAAAAGGATGGATGATATATATTACAGGACGGCGCGAAGATTAGACATGTCGGAGGCTGAACTGTGGATTATGTATATACTGAGAGAGCATGATGAACTGCTGACACAAAGTGATATATGCGGCATTACATATGAATCAAAACAGACAGTGAATTCTGCTTTGAAGAAGATGGAAATCAATGGCTTCATTGAGCTCATAAAAAATGAAGATAATATGAAAAAGAAATTTATCTATCTGACAGAAAAAGGTCTGGAACTGGCGGAAAAAACTGCAGATAAAATACTTGCTGCGGAAGAAAACTCTATCAGGGCAATGGGCCGTGATGAGATGGAAACTCTGCTCAGGATGTATGAAAAATATATCGATATACTGGATAAAGAGATGAATGATATTGAATAATTGATAGAGGGACTATATGAAAATACAATTATCGGATCATTTTACATATTTAAGATTGATAAAGTTCACGGTGCCGTCGATCGTTATGATGATCGTTTCATCCATTTACGGTATCGTAGACGGGATGTTTGTTTCCAATTTTGCAGGTAAGACTGCGTTCGCGGCAATTAATCTCATCTACCCGCCATTTGCTATAATGGGCGCTTCAGGGTTCATGCTGGGTACTGGGGGTACAGCCCTTGTTGCCAAGATCCTGGGCGAAGGTGACAAGGAAAAGGCAAACCGGGTTTTCTCAATGATCATATATGTGGTAGCGGTCCTTGGGATCATTTTCGGAACAATAGGTTTTCTGTTTGTAAGACCTGTGGCGGTTTTCCTGGGTGCTGAAGGACAGATGGTCGAGAATTGCGTTGTTTACGCAAGGTTCCTGATGCCGTTCATGTGCTGCTTTATGCTGCAGACCACATTCCAGAGTTTTATGATCACGGCGGAAAGACCGAGGATGGGGCTGGTTGTTACGGTTGCAGCAGGCGTGGCGAACATGGTGCTGGATGCGCTGTTTATTGCAGTGTTCGGATGGGGCCTTATGGGGGCTGCTGTTGCGACAGGTATCAGCATGACTGTAGGTGCGGCAATACCTCTGTGTTATTTCATAACTAAGAAAAATCCGCGTCTCCATCTGGGTAAGACTGTATTTGACGGAAAAGCACTTCTCAATGCCTGCACCAACGGTGTGTCAGAAATGGTGTCAGAGGTGTCAGGTTCTGTAGTTGTAATGCTGTTTAATTTCCAGCTGATCAAGTTCGCAGGGGAAGACGGAGTAGCTGCATACGGAGTGATCACTTATCTGACCTATATATTTATGGGGGTATTCTATGGATATTCCATGGGTATCGCCCCTGTCATAAGTTATCATTATGGTGCAGAAAACCATGCTGAACTGAAGAATCTTTTTACGAAGAGTCTCAAGCTTCTGGGTATTGTTGGTGCTGCTATAGTCGCTGCGGCGCAGCTGAGCGCAAGACCTCTGTCTGCAATTTTCGTTGCATATGATCCGCAGCTGCAGGAAATGACAGTGCATGGCATGAGGGTATTCTGCCTCGCTTTCATGATCTCCGGTATTACAATATTCGCGTCAGGGTTCTTTACGGCTCTGAACAACGGATTGATTTCTGCAGTTATGTCATTCCTGCGTACGCTGTTGTTCGAATGTTCGGCCGTTATGATCCTTCCGATATTCTTTGGAATTGACGGCGTATGGGCTTCCATAATCGTTGCGGAACTGGCAGCACTGACCTTTGCAATAATATTCTTTGTAAAATATAAAAACAGGTATCATTATTACTAAAAACAATGTACAATCAAAATATATTGTGCGGAGCGAAAGGAGCTTTTTATGAAATTTGCATTTATTTTAAACACAAACGGCGGACATCCTGACACTTACAATGTGAATTTTAACACAGCAAGTGAAGAAAACTGGATCTACGGTGTAACAGGTGTTGAAGAGGGTGTAGAGTTTGCGAAGACGCTGAAGGACAAAGGTTTTGATCTGGTAAACCTGTGCGGGGATTTTGATGAGGAGATGACTGCAGAAGTTGCAGCAACAGGAATTGAAGCGTGCAATGCAAAATATCTTCCTGCAGAAATGGATAAAATCGGAGAACTGACAGATGAACAGCTGTGTGAATACGGCATCATTATTGTTTCTGATGAAGTAAAGGAAACGGAAGTTATCGATAAGAAAGATGCTGCGTGCAACATTTATGTGAGATTTGTTGCGGATGAGGATGCTGCGTGCGAAGCTGCAAAAGATGTTATTGCAGCAGGCGCAGAGTTCATGGAACTGTGCAGCTGGTATGACAGGGAAAAGACTGAAAAGGTCATCGCAGCGATCGATGGTAAAGTTCCGGTTGGAACATGCGGAGAAATTTAAGTATAAAGTGATATAAAAAATAACAGCCGCTGAGAATTATCTCAGTGGCTGTTATTTTTTACATTAAACAGGAAGTGCATTACATCTCCGTCTTTTAATGTATATTTTGTTGAGAACTTTCTGTTCATATGCTATAATAAATTGGTTAATTATGTAGAAATGACTTGGAATTAAAAGGAGAAATATAAATCATGAAATTAGGTATCGTAGGCCTGCCTAACGTAGGCAAAAGTACGTTATTCAATGCAATTACAAAAGCAGGAGCAGAATCCGCAAACTATCCGTTATGTACTATCGAACCGAACGTTGGTGTTGTGGCAGTTCCTGATGAACGTCTCAAAGTTCTGACTGAAATGTATAATGCAAAGAAAACCGTTCCTACAGCAATCGAATTTTATGACATTGCAGGACTGGTAAAAGGCGCATCTAAAGGTGAAGGACTGGGCAACAAATTCCTGGGGCATATCAGAGAAGTTGCAGCGATTGTTCACGTTGTACGCTGCTTCGAAGATCCTAACGTTGTTCACGTTGACGGAAAAATCGATCCGCTGAATGACATCGAAACAATAAATATGGAGCTGATCCTGTCTGATATGGAAGTGCTGGAACGCCGCATTCAGAAAACAACTAAGAATCTGAAAGGCGACAAGAGTCTCCAGTCTGAGCTGGATATTCTGAAACGTCTGGCTGACTTTCTGGCAGAAGGTAAATCTGCAAGAGCAATGGATATGACGGATGATGAAGCAGAGTTCGTTAAGTCATTGGATCTGCTGTCATTCAAGCCTATTATCTATGCAGCAAATGTTTCTGAAGATGAGGCTGGCTCAAAAGAAGATAATGAGTTCGTTAAGCAGGTGCGCGAATTTGCAGCTACGGAAGATTCTGATGTAATCGTAGTATGTGCAAAAATCGAAGAGGAAATCTCTCAGCTGGAAGATGATGAAAAGGAAATGTTCCTAGAAGAACTGGGGATCGAAGAATCCGGCCTGGATAAGCTTGTAAAAGCTTCTTACCATCTGTTAGATCTGATTTCTTTCCTGACTGCAGGTGAACCTGAAGTGCGTGCATGGACTATCAAGCGCGGAACAAAAGCGCCTGGTGCTGCAGGAAAAATCCATACAGATTTCGAAAGAGGATTTATCAGAGCAGAGACTATCGCTTATGACAAGCTGATTGAATGCGGCGGAAACCTGGCTACTGCAAAAGAAAAAGGCCTGGTAAGATCTGAAGGTAAAGAGTATATAGTGAAAGACGGAGATGTAATGCACTTCCTGTTCAACGTATAAAAAATATAAAGTGAATATAACTGACCTCTGAGTATGACTGAAAAATAACTTGGAGGTCAGTTTTGTTTTATGGAAAAAATAACAGTAAAGGGGAATTTGATATGACATTTCAGCAACTTAGGTATGTGATAAAAATAGTAGAAACCGGCTCTATAAGTGCAGCGGCAAAAGAGATGTTCGTCTCCCAGCCGAGTCTGTCAAAGGCGGTAATGGATCTGGAATATGAGCTGGGAACAACGATTTTCATTAGAGAGAAAAAAGGAATCAGACTTACTTCTTCCGGACGAAAATTTGTTGCATACGCACGTCAGGTAATAGATCAGATGGGCGTTATAGAGAATGAATTCAAAGAAAGCGAAGAAGAGAAAAAAGCATATTCTGTAGCGTCGCAGCATTACAATTTTGTAGTGAAGGCGTTTTCTGAAGTTATTAAAAAATTCGGAGGGGAAAGTTACGAGTTCTATCTTAAAGAAATGACAACGTCTGGGATCCTGGAGGATGTGAGTTCAGGTCAGAGTGAACTGGGTATTTTATATCTGAGTAAATATAACAGTGATGTTATGAAAAAAAGCATAAAGGAAGCCGGCCTGGAATTCCATCATATGTTCAGGGCAGAGCCTCATATCTGTGTTAATAAAAACAACCCTCTTGCAAGTAAAGAGAAAGTAACTCTTGAAGATATAAAGGAATTTCCGCGGATCAGCTATGAGCAGAATGTGGAAGACTCATACTTTTTTTATGAGGAACTGTACAGCTCTATGAACAGTAAAAAGAGTGTCAAAGTAACTGATAAAGCAACGCTTGTGTATCTTCTTGAAGCACTGGATGCATATACGATTTCCACGAAAAATCTCAGCAGCAGCCTGGAAAACATAGGTGCTGTTACTATCCCTCTTGAGTGCAGCGAGTATATGGATCTCGGCTATGTTAAAATGGCCGGAAGACCTGTGAGTGAGATGGGACAGTTTCTGCTGGATAGTGCCATGGAAAGCTATCACGATATAAATGGACAATCATAGATGGAAGCTATAATGTTCCATTCTATTTTAATATTATTATTATAATCATGAAAAAAGGTATAATTCTAGAGGTATGCAAATAAGGAGGTTCTTATGAAACTTACAACAGATAAAGCTGTATTCAGCTTTTATAAAGGACATGAAGCAGTAGCATCAATCGATGCACCTGCAACTATCGATGTAGCAACTAAAGACTGCTTTTCCAATCAGCTGAGAGAGCCTGAAGACACAATCGAAGGTCTGAACTGGGATGCAACAAACCCTGCGACAGGTCCTGTATTCGTTAATGGAGCAGAACCTGGAGATACGCTGAAAGTAACTATCAACAAAATCGATGTTGATGAAAAAGGTACTGTATGTGCTCTGGAAAATGAAGGTACACTGGGACATATCGTATCCGGCAACCATGTAAAAATCGTACATATCGAAGATGGACATGCGGTATTCACTCCGGAAATCAGAATTCCTGTGAAACCTATGATAGGTGTTATCGGTGTTGCACCGGCTGATGAAGCGGTAGGCTGCGGTACACCTGGACACCACGGCGGAAACATGGACAATACAATGGTAGCAGAAGGAGCTACGTTATACTTCCCTGTAGCTACAGAAGGAGCTTTATTCGGACTGGGTGATGTTCATGCTGTTATGGGCGATGGAGAAATCGGTGTAACAGGTCTGGAGATCCCTGCAGAAATCAATCTGACTATCGAACTGATCAAAGGCAAGGCGCCTGAATATCCTGTTCTGGAAAACGAAGAGTGTTTCAGCATTATCGTTTCCAAAGAAACAGTTGATGAAGCTACAGTAAGAGCGACTGAACTGATGCACGATTTTCTGGTTGAAAGAATGGATCTTGCTTCCCCAGATATCATCATGCTGATGAGCCTTGTGGGAGATGTTGAAATCTGTCAGATCGTAGACCCGCTCAAAACAGTAAGATTCGTATTCCCTAAAAAATATATGACAAGAGCAGAATTCTAGTAACAGGAGGATAATGATATGAAAATTATTGATAAATCCGTATATGCTTTTTCTAAAAACAATCCTGCAATCGAAACCGCAGAACCAGGTGAAATTCTGGTGTTCAAATCCATGGACTGCTTCTCAAACAAACTGGAAAGAGAAGACCAGCTGATGAGCGAGATCCTGTACGGTTATGATGTAGCAAATCCTGCCGCAGGACCTGTATATATCAATGGTGCTGAAGTCGGCGATGTTCTGGTTGTAGATATTCTTGATGTTCAGGTTGCTGACTGCGGAACTATCGCTACAGACGATGTATGCGGACCTTTACATGATCTGTCCGAACCAAGAACAAAGAAAATCAAGATCGAAGATGGAATGGCTGCTTTCAATGAAGTTAAATTCCCTATCGATCCAATGATCGGTGTTATCGGAACAGCTCCTGATGGAGAAGATGTGGCTTGCGGTTATCCCGGCGCACACGGCGGCAATATGGACAGCAAGATCATCAAAAAAGGTGCAAGAGTTTACTTCCCTGTAAGAGTGGAAGGCGCACTGCTGCAGATGGGTGATGTACACGCAACTATGGGTGATGCTGAACTGTGCGGAACAGGTATTGAAATTCCTGCAGAAATCACAGTAAAAGTTTCTCTGATCAAGGACTTTGAACTGAACTGGCCTGTTACAGAAACTGCAACACACTGGTGGGTGAATACAACAGGTCCTAAAATGGATGATGCGCTGTATGCTGCTTCTGTGGAAATGCAGAGACTGATGATGAACATGACTGGCTGGGATCAGACTGATGTATATATGTATCTGTCTGTTCAGAGCGATATGTGCATCAACCAGGCATGCGTTCCATGTGCGGTTTCGCCTGTACTGCGTTTCGGAACACCAAAACTGACACAGTTTAAACCTCTGATCGGCTAAGAATGCGATAGCCTTCGGAGTTTTAAAATAAAAAAGGTATTAATTTTTATTTTTAAAAAGAGGAGAAAAAAAGAAAATGTCTGAGAAATCACAAGTAAAAGCTCAGAACAGCGGTGCTATTGAGCAGTTCGGGTATGAACAGGAACTGCATAGAACGCTGAAGCTGAGACACGTAGTACTGTACGGTGTGTTATTCATGGTACTGATCGCACCACAGTCCATCTTCGGTGAAATCCAGGTTGCATCCCACGGTATGACACCACTGGTTTACATCGTAGGCTTTATTGCTATTTCCTTTACAGCTCTGTCCTACTACAGAATGTCCGCAAGATTCCCAATCGCGGGTTCCGTTTATGCGTATGTACAGAGAGGTATCAACCCTCACGTAGGGTTCATCGCTGGATGGCTGATCCTGATGGACTACCTGTTCGTACCATCTCTGCTGTACGTAATGGTAGCTAACTGGGGTGTTGAACTGATTCCTGGATCCCCATGGTATCTGTGGATCGTAGTATTCCTGATCTTCAACACATTCGTTAACATCAGAGGTATCCACCTGACAGCTAACGTTGACTGGGTTATCTTCGTTGTAGAAATTCTGTCCCTGATCGCATTCATCTACCTGGGATTCAAATATGTCCTGAACGGCGGCGGATATGGTCACCTGGCAGTTGAACCACTGTGGACAAAAGGTGAAGTAGACGCTCACTTCGTAGCTACTGCTGTATCCATTGCTTGTCTGTCCTTCCTGGGATTTGACGGTATGTCTACTCTGGCAGAAGAAACAGAACATCCTGAAAAGAATATCGGTAAAGGTATCATCATTGCACTGTGTGCTATCGTAGGCGTATTCGTACTGCAGTGCTACGTAGCAGCTCTGATCCAGCCAGACTGGGCAAACACAGACATGGCTACTGGATTCTTTGATTCCGCAGAACTGGCTGGCGGTCCTGTATTCAGAAAGATCCTGCTGGTTGTTAACATCGTAGCTATCGGTATTGCTAATATCATGAACGCACAGACAGCAACAGCTCGTATGCTGTACGGTATGGGCCGTGACGGAGTAATTCCTAAGATCTTCGGTAAAGTACATCCTAAGTACAAGACACCATATGCTTCCGCTATCTTCGTAGGCGCTGGCTCCCTGATCATCGTACTGGTTCTGAGCATGTCTCAGCTGGTTAGACTGGTTAACTTCGGTGCACTGTCTTCCTTCGTACTGCTGAACTTCGCAGTATTCTGGTTCTTCTTTGTAAAAGAAAAGAGAAGAGCAAAATTCGGCGAAATCGTTGCTTACTTTATCTGCCCATGGTGCGGTATCCTGATCCTGGGCTACGTATTCACTGGATTCGACGCTATGACTTACGTTGTAGGTATCGTATGGCTGATCATCGGTCTGATCATCGGTGCTATCAAATCCAAGGGATATAAAGAAGTTCCTGATGCGTTCAAGAATCTGGAAGTATAATTGAAGCTAGACTCTTGTTTTCTATAATTAAAATGCACACGGCGAAAGAGCATGTATTGAGTTACATACTCTTTTGCTGTATCCGGATAAAAAAACGCCTTTGCAGATTGTACCCTGCAAAGGCGATCTGGTTTCTGATACATTAAATTGTTATCTCAGGTTTGCTTTGCTGCGTTTGGCGAGCAGTACATATGCTGCTGCGCAGATTATGATCAGTGTTATACTCAGCACCTGTGCCTGCTTGAACGGACCGATCATAAGGGAGTCGGTACGGAGGGCTTCTACAAAGAAACGTTCTGCTGAGTAGAGCATGCCGTATAGCAGGATGATCTGCCCCTCGAATTTCCGGTGATTATCCTTCCACAGGAGGAAGATGAACAGCAGCATGCACCAGATGGATTCGTACAGGAATGTCGGGTGGCATGGCACACCGTCTATAATGACTGCCCACGGAAGATCGGTCGGTCCGCCGTGCGCTTCGGAGTTGAAATAGTTGCCCCATCTGCCGATGGACTGTGCCAGAGCGATGGAAGGGATGACCAGATCAAGTATGTTCAGCGGTCTGATTTTCCAGATCATGCAGAGGATTACCGCTGCACCGAGACCGAACAGCAGTCCTCCGTGGATGGCAAGGCCGCCCGAACGGATGTCGATGATTCTGTGGAAGTCGCCTGCATAGTAACTCCAGTTGAAAATCACGTAATAAAGACGTGCGCCGACGATACCGGCAGGAATGCAGACGAGGACGTAATCCAGAACTTTGTCTGATTCTATGCTATGGAGGGGTGCACGTTTATATGTTATGAAAGTAGCCAGCAGCATACCGATACAGATCAGTATACCATACCACATGATGTCTATTCCGAACACTGTGAAAGCTACAGGATTTGGTACGGGCATGTATAACACCTTTTTAACCTTTCGTTTTGTTACTCTTTATGATAACAAAAAATGCTTAAAAAATATATATGTGTGGTAGAATTGATGCATGAAATATGAAAATGTTATCAATGGAAAATTTATAAAAAGACCAAACAGGTTTATTGCGGAAGTAATTGTAGACGGATCTGTGCAGAAAGCTCATGTAAAAAATACAGGCAGGCTGAAGGAGCTGCTTTATGAGGGCGCAGAGGTTTATCTTGAAGATCACACGGGACGTATGGGAAGCCGTAAGATGCGTTATTCACTGATTGGAGTGCGGAAAGGCGGATGCGATGTAAATATAGATTCGCAGGCGCCGAACCGTGTTGTGAAGGAAGCTCTTCTGGACGGTTCAATAAAACTGCCGGGAATGAGTGAGCTTACTTCTGTAAAGGGTGAGCATAAATTCGGTGATTCGAGGCTTGATTTTTATGTGGAAGATGCAGATGGAAAAAGAGGCCTGATCGAAGTCAAAGGCGTAACTCTGGAAGTGGATGGAGCTGCCAGATTCCCGGATGCACCGACAGAACGGGGAATAAAACATATCAATGAACTGGCCGGTGCCATAGACAAGGCATACAGTGTGTATGTCATATTTGTCATCCAGATGAAGGGTGTGGACCGTTTTGAGCCGAATGATGATACGCACAAAGCTTTCGGAGATGCATTACGTGCTGCAAAACTCTGCGGTGTCAACATACTTGCGTATGACTGCGAAGTTGCGGCGGATTCACTGAGGATCGATGATTCGATTCCTGTTTGCTTATAATTAAATAAATAATATAGACCCTGTTCGGAGGAATACCTGCCGGACAGGGTTTTTTTGCGTTTTTCATGGCGCCCAGTCACAGGAAAACGATAATTGGGTGGTGTGGATGAAAAACACACAATATATAGTGGTTTTGCGCTGCGCAGGCGAAACAAAAGCGCAAAAGGTAGTTAAAAAAACGGGTCAGGGGGAGCGAAGTGGTGTAAAGGGGTTGAACTGTGGTGTAAAGTGGAGTAAAATGCTGTTATACTGACAATAGGAGGGGTCTATCATGCTGGTAGGTAAGTATCAAAACTCAATAGATGCCAAAAGCAGAATGATAATCCCTGCTAAATTCCGTGATGAATTGGGCGGAAAGTGTGTTGTCAGCAAGGCTTTGGATAAATGTCTTGAGATACATCCGACCTGGGAATGGGAAGAATTCGTAAACGGGAAACTCAGAACGCTTTCTTCATTTGATCCGAAGGCAAGACAGTTATCCAGATATTTCTCATCAAGTGCCGTAGAATGCGAGATCGACAAACAGGGTCGTCTCACACTGCCTCAGGAACTCCGGGAATATGCCGGCATCGAAAAGGAACTGGTTACAGTAGGTGCCCTGCAGAAAATCGAAGTCTGGAGCAAGGCTATGTGGGAAAAATATGAGTCTGAAGAAGAAATGAGCGCCAGCGAAATAGCTGCGTGTATGGTGGATTATGGATTTTAAACATGTTTCGGTACTGTATGATGAGTGCATAGAAAATTTGAATATTGATCCGGACGGCATTTATGTCGATGGAACACTGGGCGGCGGCGGACATGCTTCGGGTATATGCGCAAGACTGAGCGAAAAGGGGACGCTGATCGGCATAGACCGCGATAGAGATGCGCTGAATGCTGCACAGAAACGGCTCGAACCATATCCTTGCAATAAGATCTTTGTGCAGAGTAATTACTCTGATATAAAGGATGTACTTGATCAATTGGGGATAGATGAAATAGATGGAGCGCTGCTTGATCTTGGAGTATCTTCTTTCCAGCTGGACAACGGTGAAAGAGGGTTCTCATATATGCAGGATGCTCCGCTGGATATGAGAATGAGTCAGGATGATTCTTTTACTGCATGGGATGTTGTAAACACTTATTCAGAAAAAGAACTTGTGAACATAATAAAAACCTACGGTGAAGAGAAATGGGCTTCCAGAATAGGTAAGTTTATAGTCCAGGCGCGGGCTGAAGCTCCTGTTGAAACAACAGGACAGCTGGTTGAGATTATCAAAGCAGCTATACCGGCTTCGGCCAGAAGAGACGGTCCGCACCCGGCAAAACGCAGCTTCCAGGCTATAAGGATCGAGGTAAATGATGAACTCGGTCAGCTGGAAAGAGCGGTTGAAGAATTTTGTGATGTGCTTGCAGACAAAGGCAGACTGTGCATCATCACATTCCACTCGCTGGAGGACAGAATTGTAAAGAATCTGTTCAACAAGAGGGCAAATCCATGTACATGCCCTAAAGAATTCCCGGTATGTGTATGCGGAAAAGTGGCAGATATTAAGAAAGTGACGGGTAAACCTATCATTCCTTCGGAAGAGGAACTGGAAGTGAACCCGAGATCGCGGAGTGCAAAACTCAGAGTAGCAGAAAAAAAGAGGTAAGAAATGATAGCAGCAGAACAGTGGTATCAGCATCAGGAAAATTATCAGAAATACGGCCTTGACATGAAGCCGAGAACGGAAAGAAAAAAACCTGTGCCACAGAAGAGAGTCTTTACAGGAAAAGACAAAATGCGTTTTTTAGCATTGATCGTGGTGATGGGTGTTATTTGCGTGGGAATGATAATTACTACTGCATTTGCTGCAAGTATACAGTATAATACAAATACACTGATTAAAGAAAACCATGTCATCCAGACAGAAATCGAAAATCTGGAAGTAAAACTCCATGCTGCTACTAACGTAGAAGCACTGGAAACAAAAGCTGTAGCACAGGGTATGGTTTACCCTGCAGCAGGTCAGGTTGTTCATCTTTCTGCAGGAGGAGAAACTCCTGACGGATTCGCACAGATGATGAAGAATCAGGCATATAATTAATGCAGCGAAATAGTATTAATTGATAATAATTTCATAATGAAAAAGTACCAGACAATTTAATCAGGAAAGTGGAGGTTGTCTGGCTTTTTTGTTACAGGGGAAAAAGTATGAAACCACAAATTCAGAGCAAGAGAAGATTAATTATAGCCTTCAGTATACTTTTTGTATGTCTGGCTGTTTTGTGCCTGCGTCTCGGATGGATCCAGATCGTAAAAGGCGATGAGTACAGCCGTATGGCGACTGAACAGCAGACGAGAGATGTTCCGATAGAAGCAAAGCGCGGTGTCATTTATGATACAAACGGCAATGAACTGGCCATCAGCGCGACATGCTACTCAGTATGGGCGCGTCCTTCAAATATTGCTGTCGGTAAAAATGACGTTGAAAAAGAAAGAAATATCGATAAAACAGCAAAACAACTTGCGGAAGTGCTGGGTAAAGACAAAGATGAGATCAGAGAGATAGTCACTAAGGAACAGGCACTTATAAAAGTAGATAAATATCTGGATAAAGACACTGCCGACAAGGTGCGTGAACTGGAACTTTCCGGCATAGAAATCGCAGAGGATGTTAAGCGATACTATCCTTCCGGTGCATTTCTGGCACATACACTGGGCAGTGTAACGGATGACAACACAGGACTTTCCGGGATCGAGCTGGAATATAATCAGTATTTGTCAGGTGTCGAAGGCAGATGGATCAAAGATACAGATATTTCCGGAAACACACTGACTTACGGTAAGGAGACATATTATCAGGCTGAAGATGGCCTGGGACTCGTGC
>JAGBGL010000018.1 GCA_017936025.1 Bacillota bacterium
ACTAAACCCCTTCAGGGGTAAGCCAAAGAGGCAAAGGCAGTGAGGCTTGAACAAAGTAAAAGCCCGCGCCTTGAGACGCGAGCCGGTAAAACAGGCTTATAGCCTTCGGGCGAACCACCCGTTATACGGGTGGCCCCGATTATGAAATATCTGATCCGGACTTGAATAACGAACAGATGTTCTATATAATACGGGTAGGGAGGAGGAACAGTGCAGATGAAAAAAGAACGGACATATATAGCTATAGATCTCAAATCGTTTTATGCTTCTGTTGAATGTATAAAGCGGGAGCTGGATCCTATGAAAACTAATCTGGTTGTTGCAGATAACAGCCGCACAGAAAAAACTATTTGTCTGGCAGTTTCTCCATCTCTGAAGTCATACGGCATATCGGGACGTGCGAGACTGTTTGAAGTGGTGCAGAAGATACGCGAGGTAAACGGAATGCGCAGACTGAACGCACCCGGGAAAATGCTGACAGGAGAATCTTACGACGATACTGAACTGAAAAACGATCCGTCTCTTGCGGTAAGTTATATTACAGCGATCCCGAGGATGGCGCTGTATATGGAATACAGTACGCGGATCTACGGAATCTATTTGAAATATGTAGCACCTGAAGATATACATGTATACTCCATAGATGAGGTCTTTATGGATGTAACGGATTATCTGGCGGCATATAAAATGAGTGCACATGACCTGGCGATGAAAATAATAAGAGATGTCCTGGATGAAACCGGTATCACGGCAACAGCAGGTATAGGGACGAACCTGTATCTTGCGAAAATTGCTATGGATATAGTTGCCAAGCATATACCGCCTGACGAATACGGCGTACGTATCGCGCAGCTTGATGAGATGGAGTACCGCCGTCTGCTCTGGGACCACAGGCCTGTAACAGACTTCTGGAGAGTAGGCAGAGGGTACCGTAAAAAGCTGGAAGCACACGGGATATATACAATGGGAGATATGGCAAGATGTTCATTGGGCAGACCGGATGAGTTTTATAATGAAGATCTGCTGTACAGACTGTTTGGCGTAAATGCCGAACTCCTGATAGATCATGCCTGGGGATGGGAGCCTGTTACTATGAAAGATATAAAGGCATATAAACCCGAGGCGAAAAGTATCGGGTCGGGGCAGGTGCTGCACGATCCGTATACAGCAGACAAGGCGCGTATTGTGGTTTCGGAGATGATCGATATGCTGGCACTGGATCTGGTTGACAAGGGGATGGTGACGGATCAGGTGGTTCTGACTGTGGGGTATGACATAGAAAATCTGACTGATCCTGTGCGCCGCAGGAAATATAAAGGCCCTGTAACTACGGATCCGTACGGGAGAAAGATCCCGAAACATGCTCACGGAACAGCAAATCTTGCTGAAAAGACTTCTTCATCGAAGCTGCTTTCTGAAGCGATCTTATCTCTATATGACAGCATAGTTGATAAGGAGCTTCTTATAAGGCGGGTAAACATGTCAGTGAATAAAGTGGTATCTGAAGGAATGTATGTGAAGGAAGAAGAATCGCAGCAGCTGGATCTGTTCACTGATTTTGAAGAGGAGCAGCAGAGAAAGAAGGAACATGAGAAGGCACTTGACGATGAAAAACATCTGCAGCAGGCGATGCTTGATATAAAGAAGAAATTTGGTAAGAATGCGCTTCTGAAAGGGACCAGCCTTCAGGATGGAGCTACTGCACAGCAGAGGAACCGTCAGATAGGCGGACACAAAGCGTAGGAGGAAAGAAAATGGGCAAATACGATGATATCATTAATATGCCGCGTCATGTTTCAACAAAGCATCCACATATGCCGACTTATGACAGAGCAGCACAGTTTTCTCCGTTCGCGGCGCTGACCGGGCACGATGCGGCGGTGCAGGAAGAGGCGAGGCTGACAGAGAGACGGATCGAACTGGATGAAAATGAGAAAACTCTGCTGGATGAAAAACTGCAGTCCCTGTGAAATTCTGCAGAGCCCGTGGCTGAGATAACTTATTTTCAGCAGGATCTTTTTAAAAGCGGCGGGGCATATGCTGTGAAGAAAGGCAGGCTGAGAAAACTGGATATGTACAGACGCACTATTATGATGGAAGATATGACAGAAATAAATATATATGATATAATATCCATAGAAAAATTAAAAAATTTATAAAAATGTGTTTAATGTAAGAAACACAGGGTATCTATATAACATCAAACGATGAATAAATTTTAAACAAAGCATAATATAATAAAAAATAAAAGTAAGGATAATTTGAGGAGGAAATCACAATGACAATGAAATTTTACAAATGCGCACATTGCGGAAACATCATCACTAAATTAACAGATTCCGGAGTACCGGTTTTCTGCTGCGGACAGAAAATGGACGAACTGGTTGCAGGAACTACAGATGCAGCTGTTGAAAAGCATGTACCTGTATATACAGTAGAAGGCAGCAAAGTAAGCGTAGTTGTTGGCGACGTTATTCACCCAATGACAGAAGAACACTGGATCGAATGGATCGTTCTGGAAACTAAGCAGGGATATCAGTTCAAAAAGCTGAACCCTGGTGAAGAACCAAAAGCATGCTTCGAACTGTGCGAAGGTGATGAAGTTGTAGCTGTTTATGAACACTGCAATCTGCATGGCCTGTGGAAAAAATAATTAAATGAATCATCAGCGGCTGCCGTAAGGCGGCCGCTTTTATGTTATAATGCTTCCATCGGAGGAAGAAAAATGTATATGAAAGAACTTGAGGCGGCGAAACAGGCCGCGGTCATGGCCGGCCGGGCCATAATGGAAATATATGAATCAGAAGACTACGGAATAGAAGCCAAAGCGGATGATTCTCCGCTGACTCTTGCAGACAAAGCGGCCAACCGTATAATTGTAGATCTGCTGAAGGAGCAGTTCCCAAATCATGCGATTCTGTCGGAAGAAGAGATGGATGATCCGGTCCGTCTCAATACGAAACTGTGTTTCATAGTCGATCCTCTGGACGGAACGAAAGAATTTATAAAACGTAATGGACAGTTCACAGTAAACATTGCACTTGCAGATGATCACAGATCTGTCATGGGAGTGATCTATGTTCCTGTGACAGGCGAACTCTACTATGCTGCGCAAGGACATGGAAGCTTTATGGAAAAGGACGGCGCTGTCACAGAACTGCACGTCTCCAAGGAAAAGAAATCGAAAGAGGAACTTAATGTTGTAATGAGCAGTTCTCACGGATGTGCCGAAATGGATCAGCTTCTTGAAAAATATGATCTGAAAAACTTTGTTAAAATAGGCAGCTCTCTGAAAGGCTGTCTGATTGCCAAGGGCGAAGCGGATGTTTATTACCGCCATACACCTACGATGGAATGGGATACGGCAGCTATGCAGTGCATTGCGGAAGAAGCGGGAGCGGTGTTCAGGCAGCTGGATGATACGCCGATGCTTTACAACAGAGAAAACAGCCTCAATGAAAAGGGATTTTATATTATTAACAGCATAGAAAATAAACTGGAATAAAATAAAGCGGCAGTGGTGATGATCACTGTCGCTTTTATAGTGTGTAATGTTACAGGCCGAGCACCTGTTTTTTCTTTGCTTCAAATTCTTCCTGAGTCAGGATCCCTGCATCCAGCAGTGCTTTGAGTTTTTTTACCGTTTCAATCTGGGCATCTGTAACGGAGGCTGTATCAGGAGAAGCGGCAGCGTATGCTGCGGGTACAGGTTTGATGAGCTTATTCAGCTGATCCTGCATCAGGGCATATGCTACAATACCGAATCCGAAGATACTCAGCAGCAGACAGATAAGAGAAAGGTCTTCGCTGCCTGTACCGAATGTTCTCAGCCGGATATCTTCAATAGCTTTACACTGTTTGTACAGCCAGTAGATAATATAGAAAGGAACGAAGAGGCATAAAACTACCTGAACGCCCTGGCTGCACTGAGGTCCCTGCATAGATCTTTTTCCTGTATATCCTGCAACGCGGTAGATCCATATATAAACATATATGCCCAGGGTTACGATGGACAGCAGGACGAGTTTTACTATACCTGTATATACTTCCGGTTCAGTCTGTGTGTTATAATCCGGAGTCTCGCCGCAGGAAGTCTGACCGGAACTGGATCCGGCAGCAGTTTCTCCGGTGTCATATGTATTGCTGTTCAGCGCATCGCTGTATTTGATGTAAACCATCACACCTACCAGGATGAGTGCAGCATATTCTACTATTGTAGTAATAAGGAATAAACCGCTGTAGAAATATCCTCCGGAGATGCCTGTCAGCAGTTCCAGTGCTGCAAGTACGGAAGGCACCAGTATATATCCGAGAGCGAACTTTCTGACCAGGTCGGTTCGGATGTCAAAAGTAATCATTGCAAGAGCTGCCCAGATCAGTGCCAATACAATGTTAAACAGTATGGAGATGAAATAACTGCCGTTTCCCCAGCTGATGAGATGGAAAAGGTTTCCGGCAGCACTGAATGCACAGTAGATGATAATTATAAGAGGAATAATTTTCAGAAGTATGTCTTTTGTGTTTTTCATAACAAGACACAGACCTGATATACACAGACCTGCAGCGGCTGCGATATTGCTGAAGAAAAACAGCAGGCTGGTGAATGTATCTGCAAATGTAGAATAATATGATCCGATCATGTAGACGAAAGAAGACACGTTACGGATTGAAGTTATGAGGTGTACCAGTGCGGCAATGAAAAACAGTACTGCTGCTACGGTTTTGAGTACGGATGATGTTTGTGTATTTTTAGTTTCCATAATAAGTACCTGTCTAAATAATATATAATGTAGAAATTATACATGATGTATCAAAAAAGTTGTAGTCAATATCGAATTTACTGAATTGCAAAAGGGTTGACTATGTGTTATATTGATAGTGTTGTGAAACGGCAATTACTGCATTCTTTGACAAGAATGTAGCTTGACATGCCATCATAACTATATTAAAATCGAAGAAGTAAGTATTTTAAAAGTAAAGTTTAGGAGGACAGACAATGGACTTTAAATTATCAAAGACACATTTACTTCAGCAGGAAATGTACAGAAGATTTGCTGTAAATGAAGTAAAACCTCTGGCAGAAGAAATGGACGAAACAGAA